>NZ_JBGOOD010000031.1:0-57716 GCF_041439475.1 Vibrio sp. 1S139 | reverse complement strand
GTTCAACACTCGGGATTTAGTGTTGGCTGCGCAACACCTTAATCCTTATTTGTTAACTTGCTATCCACTGTAGTAGCACTGTAATTTGACTCGTGAAGAATGCTAACAACCCTACTATGGATTTAATGGACTCTTTTAAACCAAACACAGCCTCAATTACGGTAATGATTGTTAGTAACAAAATTAGATTATTTGTCCTAGTTTGAAGTAGCTGCTGCTGACTTTGACAATAATAATCTTGCCACCATTTGTTTTTCTCTTTGTATGGCTCATCAAAATCATGGTCTCTATGATGTTGATATGTAAGAATTACTTCCCCTTCTAGATCTGGTAGCAATGTACAATGAGTACCTATTGAGCCTTCGTGCCAAAAAGTGTAGCGGTCAAAATATAAGTCGAATTCTTCGCCTGGGTTCAGTGCTTTGATTTTTGGAGTCGATAGAGCTTTTTGCTCAAGACCTCCCATAAATCCATCGCCATTCGTAATTTTAAATTCCGAAATAGTAGCCCCAGAGAATGGCTCTGAACCAATATTTTTTATTCTTAAGCCGTACTCAAAGGGTTCGTTTTGAATAAGAAATGGATATTTTCTGGTATACCACTTTTTCTTAACTGGTTTGTGAATAAACTGGAGGCGTAAATCAACTTGCTTTTTAGGAAGCAGCTCCAGTTGTTCTTCTTGCTTATTATCCAAAGTTTTCTCCTAAGTTGAAGGCAAGTTAACATTTTAATATTGTGCAAGCACGAATCCATCCGCTTAACATATCAAAAAGGTCACTCATAACCAACTGAATGCTATGCATTTAATATAAAAGTGGGTCTAAACAATAAGTGTGAAAACGTGCAAGCACATATTGCCGACTATGTAACGCTCGGCCTCATTCTTAACCACCCATAAATCTGCAGTATAATCAATAATTTAAAATAAGCCTCTCGTTAAATTCGTGCTCAATCAGAGTTAAAAACCACTCTTTTTTAAGTCATTAATTATTCAACAAGCAATAAACTGTCTGTATGTACAGATTTTGTGAGGGGAATATATGGCGAGTCAATTCATGCAGGCAATTTGCGAACATATGACGATGCGAGGCTATAGTCGCAAGACAATCAAAGCCTACTGTTACTGGATAAAATACTTCATTCATTTTCATAAGCTTAAACACCCTGAACAGATGCATGCCGCTGAAGTTGTCTCCTTTCTTTCTCATTTAGCTAATCAACAAAAAGTAGCCATCAATACTCAAAAGGTAGCTCTCAATGCTCTAGCCTATTTATACAATCAATTTATTAAGCAACCTCTAGGAGACTTAGGGTTTAGCTATGCGACTCGGTCTCGAAAAATTCCTAGCGTACTCAATCATGCGGAAGCTATCTCGGTGATCAATGAAATAGATCCTAAATATCAACTGTTTTTTCGCTTGTTGTATGGTTCAGGTTTGAGAGTATCGGAATGCCTGAGGCTTCGAGTACAAGATATAGATCTAAAACAAGGGTCTCTCACTGTTCACAATGGGAAAGGAAATAAAGACCGAGTGACAATTTTAAGTTTTTCACTCACTGAAGCTATACAAGACAAAATTTCACAAGTTGCAGTTCTGCTCGCTAAAGATAACTTGAATGGGTTTGGGCCATCTTTGCCTCACCGATTAGGTAAAAAATACCCTAGTGCCTATCGACAACTTGCTTGGATGTACCTATTCCCATCAAAATCCGTCACTCAACACTCTGAGTCGGGGATCGTATGCCGACACCACCTACATGATTCGGTACTCCGAAAAACGCTGAAGAAGGCGACTAACTCTAATAAATTGCGCCACAAGCGAATTAGTTGTCATACTTTCAGGCACAGTTTTGCTACGCAACTTCTAAAGTCAGGCTCCGATATCAGAACGGTTCAAGAGCTACTGGGGCACAGTGATGTTAAGACAACTCAGATTTACACTCACGTTATTGGGCAACACTTTAGTGGCACGACTAGCCCGCTAGACGGCTTATAACGAAACTCCCTCATCGATAGTTGAACCTTGGCTTGATGGCTTCTGTCTGGCAAGGTTGTCTGATATGGTGACGGCAGAACTTCAGCAACTGTTTTAGATAGTATTAAATATGAAAACACTAACCATACTTGATGGCGGCATGGGCCGAGAACTCAAAGAAATTGGCGCGCCATTTTCTCAACCGCTTTGGAGTGCTCAAGCGCTGATTGAAGCACCCGAATTTGTTAGCCAAGCGCATCAAAACTTTGTCGATGCAGGTGCTGAAATCCTAATCACCAATAGCTACGCCTGTGTGCCTTTTCATTTGGGTGAAGAGCTGTTCGAGCAACGCGGTTTTGAACTAGCCACACTGTCTGGTGAGCTGGCTAAAGCAGTTGCAGACAATGCTACCCACACGGTGAAAGTAGCAGGCGCGATTCCACCGCCATTTGGCAGCTACCGACCAGACTTATTTAAGGTAGAAGAGGCGGCGCCAATCATCCAAACGCTTTACGATGCCCAGGCTCCAAACATCGATCTTTGGATCGCGGAAACCATCTGTAGCCTGCAAGAATTCGAATCCATTCATGCGGTTCTTAAGCAGTCAGATAAGCCGTGTTACTACGCGTTCAGTTTGGAAGACACCAAGGGTGATTCTGCCAATATTCGTTCTGGCGAGAGCGTAACAGACGCCATCAAACTTGCCTGCCAATCAAACGCGACAGGCATTATGTTTAACTGTTCAGTGCCTGAAGTGATGGATCAAGCCATTATCGATGCCAAGAAAGTGATCGATGAGCTAGGCAGTGATTTAGAAGTTGGTGTCTATGCCAACAACTTTGCGCCTATCAGCAGCGAACATAAAGCTAATGACATGTTTCAAGAAATGCGTGAACTGGATGGCCAAGGTTACTTAGCTTACGCAAAACGCTGGCATGCACTGGGCGCGAATATTATCGGTGGCTGTTGTGGCATCGGGCCAAAACACATTAAAGCCCTAGCCGATTGGAAACACTCAATACAGAGCTAATCCTGAGCTTCAACTAGAATAAAATAAATAGAGAACAGGTTGAGAAATCTGTTCTCTATTTGTATGTGACGTCTCTGAGTACACTGATACAAAACAACGATTTGGAGCAACAGATGAGCGACACGCAACGAAAAATTAAATGGGGTATCGCAGGGCTAGGCAATATCGCCAATCGATTCGCTACCGCAGTCACAGAGCATTGTCTGCATGGTGAATTGTATGCCGTTGCCGCAAGAGATCACTCACGCGCAGCCACGTTCGCCAACAAGTTTGCTTGCGACAAGGCGTATGGTTCTTATGAAGAGATGGCGAATGACCCAAGTGTTGAAGCGGTTTACATCGCTACGGTTCACCCATACCACCAGCCACTCGCCGAACTGTTTCTAAAGAACAATAAGCACGTATTGGTCGAGAAGCCGGCTTTTACCAACCTTGCTGACTGGCTTGAGATGAAAGCTCTCGCGAAGCAAAATGGCGTGATGCTGTTAGAAGCAATGAAAACCGTGGTGTTTCCCGCATATCGTGAGCTCCAATCATTCTTGGTCGATAACAACATTCAGATAGATTCAATCGAAGCCAGCTTTGGTAACCATCATGACTATGAGCCCGATTTGTTTATCTTCAATCCGGATTTGTCAGGCGGAGCAACATTCGATGTTGGGGTCTATGGGCTTTGGTTCTTTTACGATATGTGCCGAACGCTGGGTGTAAACCCTTCAAAACCTCAGGTAGAGATGTCGTGTCTTTATGAGGGAGCGAATGTTGATACCAATGCATGCTTTACATTCTCTGGTGATATAAGCGGTAAGATATCGGCATCAACAGTGCAAAACCTTCCCCGATCAGCACACTTGAGTGGACCTGAAACCAAAATCACCATTCACGAAAAATGGTGGAATCCGGCCTTTATTGAGATTGAACATCAAGGCAAAAAGTCGACCATTAACTACCGAGTGACAGGGAATGGATTCGAGTTTGAAATCGACCATTTTTCAGATTTGGTGCTTCAAGGCAAAACTGAATCGAATATCCTAAGCTCAGAGATAACCTCTCGAGTTCTCGGCACGATGGAAAAAGCACTGATTGACTCTGGCTGTCCACATTTAACTCAACCTCGTCGTTAGGAAAAGCAAATTGGGCAACCTTAAGCGCAAGCTTGAACTGTATGAAAAGATATTTCAGGCTTTTGGGCCTGGAGTATCACATTGTCAGGTCAACCAACTGGCCACACTGCTGCACGTGAGTGAACGTCATGTCCAGACCTTACTCAAAGCGATGACAGCGCAAGGCTGGATTGAGTGGCAAGCTAGCTCAGGCCGCAGCAAGAAGGCACAACTCACGTGTCTGGTTGAACCCATTGAGGCGTGTTACCAATACGCACAAACCCAAGCTGACGCAGGCAACATAGAACAGGTGTTTAGCACCTTGAGCTTCAACGGCCGCAATGCTGGCACTGAGTTGCAAGCCTTTCTAAGCAATACCAATCCGTCGACGCAGAATATCGCGTACATCCCGTTTCACCGAGAACTCGAAGCGCTTCACCCTCAACGCGTGCTTAGACGCACCGAACGTTTCTTAGTTATGCAAGTTTGCCAACGCCTAACCTCCGTTAAGCACAGCAAACTCAGCGGCGATCTGGCTTATCATTGGCAGCCTAATCAAGATGCGACACAGTGGCACTTTCAGATTCGCAATGGTGTTCACTTTCATAACGGAAGAACACTCGAACCTCAAGACATAGCACACAACCTTAACTCGCTCTGCCAAAGCAAAATATGGCGTCGCTGTTATCAGCATATTGATGAGGTCTCTGTCTCGGCAGGCAATGTGGTTGTCGTAAAGTTGAATCAACCTGATTGGCATTTACCGCGCCTACTTGCTAGGGCTGAAGCCTCCGTATTCGATCACTCATCACCGACTGATAGGCTGATTGGATCTGGCGCGTTCTCATTAGACATCTTCTCAAGCAAGATGTTGAGATTGAGCCGCAATAGCGCCTATTCACACAGCACGCCGATTCTGAATCGAGTCGAGTTGTGGGTCTATCCTGAATGGGCACAGAGCAAAGCCTGCGCTCAAAATCAGGTGTGCGTGAAACTGCCCGAGAAAACGACCAGCGTGCGTGGCGATGACCATTCTTCCCAACCGGATTTCGGCTCAACCTTCTTTAAGATTCAAAGCCCGATGTTGTCTTCAACCGTTCGTGAGTTCACCGTTGAAGACACCTCTGAATGCCAAGCCCTTTTCGATCAGTTGTCAGTGTCTGGCGACCACAAAACCAGCGTGGAATATGGGCACTACCTAACTCACTACCTAACTACCAAAGACGCCGCGCTATGCAGCATTATTGATGAGAACGACACCTTCACTTCGTGGTTAAGCTTTTTCACTCGCTTCCCGTTTGAGGAATTAACTTTACCTTCTGAGATGCTAGAGACAATCGAACAAGGCTTAGCCTCAATAACAAACCAGCCCAACTTTGAGTTAGCAATGAATGCACTGTTGGTGCTTCGGCATTGGTTGCATGAATCTGGAGTTGTGGTTGAGCTCAAGCAAGAGGCGTTCAACTTAGAGGTTTCTGAAAAGATACACGGCGCACAAGTAAATGGTTTCGGTTGGTGCGAACTCGACAAGCTGTGGATTAGCCATTTGTAAGCGTATTTCGTAGCTGAATGTATTTCACAACCTAGCCCAACCAAGCTGCAACCAATCATTATGTTCAGTCACAGCGTAGGTCGAATAGGCTAAGGGTTAGCTCACTAGCGATAATTCAGACTCTTTATAGATACGGTTAGCCACTTTGTATGCAGCCGGAGACATCAGTGTCTCTTTGCATCTACGCTTAAATTGCTCGACTTCAATCGTTTGTTCTTCCCGTAAATAGCACAATTCACTCAAGTAGTTAGCTTCAAACACAGCTTGACCAAGTGGTGTGCATTCGTATCGGCTAGACTCTTGGTAGCCAATCGCGGTCAACACTGATTCTGGCAGTTCCCAGAACTTAGCAATGGTGTAAGTCAGGCGAATGGAGTAGCTGTTCATCAGGCGCTTCAATGCTAACGAGTTAGGTGGAACAGAAGGATCAACATGCTTGAAGGCTTCTACCATCATCTGGAAAATGATCATCTTGCCTAAGTTGCGAATTAACCCAACAAAATACGCCGCTGCTTGCTCTTCTTGAGATGAAGAGTCTTTCATCAACTCCTTAGAAAACGACGCGGTTTGAACACTGTGATTCCAAATTTTCTCACCGAAGTGACGCCAGTAAATATTGTTCCCCGGCGTGAAGTTCTTCATGTAGCTATTCACCACCCCTTCAACGAGCCCTTGAGAACCCATATTTAAGAATGCTGTTTTTAGGTCGGTAACCTGTTTTTCATTGCGTTTGTAAAAGGCGCTATTTGCCAGTTTAATCACATCGGCAGCCATACTCGGCTCGCGCTCAATCACTCTTAACAGAGTATCGACATCAAACTCATCGCTCTGTAATTCGCCCATTAACGTGGTCACAGAGGCTGGCATCACTGGAAGTTCATTAAGCAAGGCTTTTGGAGAGCGAATCAAGCGTTCGATTTGGCAAGCGACAAAATCACTAAATGGGTCTGACTCCGTTCGAAGGCGAGACTCTCCAAACAAATAATCAAGGAACTCACCATCGTGAAGGCTAAGCGTCTTATCGACGATTAATGATGATGGCTGAGCGGACGACGGCGGAACAAAGATTGAAGACTGAACAGAATCAGTAGCAACGGTTTGTTGTTGCTCTTGTTGGGCAGGCTCTGCAGAGGGTTTGTTTTTTGAATAAACAAAAGGTGAGAATAGTGCCTGCAATACCCTTTTAAACATCAATACGGCTCCTAGATGAATACAACATAGATAGGGATATATAACGGCGGTGATTATCGCACAGTTAATTCATAAACCACACAATGATAAATGAATCATTAACTTTTCAACTGTATAGGATCTGTTACTCAACAGCCTGCGAGACTAGGCCTCCTGTATTCGCCAGAAACAAAAAAGCGAGCACATGATACTGGCTCGCTCTTACATAAATCTAAACCGTGAAGCTGACTAAAACTAGCGCTCTGCCACTTCCAACACGATCTTACCAACGTGTTTTTTCTTTAAAAACTCATCTTGCGCTTTATGAATATCGGCTAACGGATAAGACTCTGCGACGATGGCGCCAATCTGCTGCTTCTCAATACGGTTGACTAGGTTCTGGAATACTTGTGGTTCTAAAACTGTGCAACCAAAAAAGCTGAGATCTTTAAGATATAAAGTGCGAACATCAAGCTCAACCATAGCGCCACCAATCGCGCCTGATACGGCATAACGGCCATGTGGTTTCAGCACTTCAAGGAATTCCGGCCACTTATCACCGGCGACTAAATCGATAACCACATTCACGCTGCTTTCGCCTAGCGCGTTAACCAAATCTGCATCACGGGCAATCACTTCATCTGCGCCAAGTTCAAGTAACTGTTGGTTCTTGCTTGGGCTAGTGATGGCAATAACATACGCGCCGCGAGCTTTTGCTAGCTGAATAGCCGCAGAGCCCACACCGCCCGATGCACCTGAGATAAGCACGCGATCAGCTTCAGCCACGTTGGCGCGAGTCAGCATGTTTTCTGCGGTCGAATAAGAGCATGGGAAAGACGCCAGTTCAACATCCGACATTGTGCTGTTCACCGCGTAAGCGTGCTTAGCTGCTACTTTGGTGTATTCAGCAAAACCGCCATCGCACTCAGAGCCGAAATACCATGGCTGTGGTAGATCTCGCCCGTACACTTCGGTTAAACAAGGTTCAATCAGAACACGCTCACCAATACGATCAGCCGAGACTTCGTTACCAACAGCTACAATAAAACCGCACACATCGGCACCTTGGATGCGAGGGAATTTCAACGCTTCACCCGACCAACTGGCATCGTCTGAATCATCACTTTTTGCATACCAACCGATTCGCGTGTTGATGTCAGTATTATTAACGCCTGCTGCCATGACTTTGATCAGCACTTCATTAGGCTCAATTTTTGGAACAGCAATGTCTTCACGGTAGCCAAGCATTTCTGCCCCGCCGTGCCCTAGCATCTCTGCGCCTTTCATTGTTTTTGGTATCTCGAAATTCATACTGTTTCCTTGAGTAATTTTGTCACCATATTCTGTGCCGATGCCACTGCTTCTTCGCCTAAGACTGGCCACGCGCTTGATACGCCTTCATGAAGTAAAAACAGCGGTGTCGCGAGATCCTCTCGCAGGCTCTGCTTGCCTATTAGCAAACGAACTTGTTCTTTATGCTGTGTAACCGCTTGGCTGATAAGCTCATTATCGGGAAACGCGGCCATCGCATTCATCGACATGCACCCATGTGGCGCATACTCTTCTAACCATTGTTGGAGCTTGTTGAAGATATGAGTAACCGATGCGAGCCCCTTTTCAGGCGACGTTTCCAACAAGAAATCTAAGTAGCGTTGGTGTCGATATTCCAAGGCACCAACGATCATCGCTTCTTTTGAAGGGAAATGTTTATACAAGGTTCTTAGGCTTACATCGCACGCCGTTTTCAGCTGTGCAACGCTCGGATCAGCAAAACCTTGCTGGCTAAATGCCACCTCTAAGCTTGCTGCAATCTGTTCTCTCAACATAGTGCTCTCTCAATACCCGACAAAGGGTAGAATGATTGTTCTACCTACAGGGTAGAACGATCACTCTACCCCTGTCAATATCCAAATTTACAAACCAAGAAATGATAAATTCCGCGCCAAACAGGACACGGAATTTATCAATACAGATGAGAGACTTAGCGTTTAAGCTGGAGTCGACTGCGTATCGTCACCAGAACAGATAACGCGCCACAAAGTACCAACACTACACCTAGATCTTGGAGCATTCCCGCTAAAGCGAGCCCTGAGCCGATCAAGGTGTAATACATCAAACCAAACAGTGCGCCTGCACTTCCTGCTTGAGATTGGTAACGTACCAACGCTCGGCTCAATACATTGGGAATCGCAATGCCAAACGCCATAACCACCAACATCATTGGAAGCAAGAACCAGATCGTGTGTTGTGAAAAATACACACCCACCGCACCTAATGTTTGAAGCCCTGCTGCGATACCAATCAGAGACATTGAAGACACTTGTCTCTTCAACAATGTCTTGTTCACCAAGCTTCCCAACAGAGTCCCGAACCCAAGCACAATGCCGCTGTAGCCAAACTGCTCAACGCTAAATCCAAGTTGAATGAAGGCAAATGAACCCAATTGATAATAGGAAAATAGCGCAATATTGAACGACGCAACCAGCAACGCAGACATCCATATATCGCTATCTTTGATCATGTGAATACTGAGTGACTTTAACTGCAATGGCTGCTTAGATTGTTGCGTTTCAGGCAATGACCATAGGCTATGTGCCAACAACGCTAACACCATAATAAACAAGGCAATAAACACATATTGATGCCCGCCCGCTTGGCTTAATTGACCGCCAAGAAGCAGCCCGATGATTGGGCTAATCGACAGCCCCATTCCCATGTAACCAAACACCTTGGCCAGTTCAGCGCCGCTAAAAGCATCTCGCAGCATGGTTTGTGTCACAACCGAACCAACCGCAAGCCCGAAAGCGCCCATGGCTCTGGCTATCATCAACCAAACAAAGCTATTGGTTTGCATAGCAATGAGTGCTGAACAAGCGAATAACCCCAAGCCCAATAACATGGTTGGCCGGCGCCCCCATTTGTCTGCCAATATGCCCCATACCACCACACCGAGCGCAAACGCTGAGAAGTAGATCGAGAGGGTTTGCGCCGCTTGTGCGTAACTGACATCAAAGGATTTCGATATTGAATCCAGAGTCGGGCTATAGATGGTTTCTGCGATTTGAGGGAACATCAGCAATAGCACCATTTGCCATAAAGAAGGTTTTGTTTTCATCATTTTTCCAAGACCAGTGAACTTGACGAGGAGTCTAGGGGAAACTAACCTTGGCTCGTTAACAACATTAAAACCAAAAACAACAAGATTAGGACAAATGGCATTAATCAGCGAAACGATTGAGTTTGATGCAGACAGCTTACCTGCGCCCGTAATAGGGATTGCGGCAGAGCTAGGTCAGCATGATTCAGGAATACATCACCACGTAAAAGGACAGTTGCTGTATGCTCCGCAGGGTTGCATCACCTTGACCTTAAAAAACGCCATTTGCATTTTGCCGCCGACTAAAGCCGTGTGGATCCCGCCTTATACCAAACATCGCGCGCAGATGACCAATGTGGTTGCTTATCGGTCGCTCTATTTTGATAGCAGTATTTACACCTGCCCAGAAGCGATTGAAATTGTGGAAGTGAATGAGCTTTTAAAAGCCCTGATCAATAAGATGGCTTTCTGGGATTGGGATGTTGCCCGCGAGCAAACCACCAATACCGCCAACCTATTCTGGGAAGAGTTTTACAGTGCTAACCAACACTCGTTTATCTTGCCACTACCGACAGATCGCCGTTTTAAAAGCTTTTGCAAACAAGTCCGAACCGCTTCCTTTCTTGCCCCAGCCCTCTCGACATTAGCGAACTCGGTTGGCGCAAGTACCAAAACGATTACTCGATTATTCAAAGCCGAAACAGGCATGACTTACCAAGAGTGGCGACAGCAATGGCGCTTGTTTAAAGCGATTGAACTGCTCTCAGAAAACCGACAAGTCGTTGATGTGGCTCATCTGCTAGAGTTCTCATCCAACAGTGCGTTTATCGCTTTTTTCAAACAGCAAACTGGACAAACCCCGTTGGCCTTTACCAAGTTAGGGGCGTGATTGTTGTTATCCAAACTCTGAAGTTTTACTGAGCTCAGATACAAAAAACCAGAACATGAGTTCTGGTTTTTAATGCCGATTCAACTAATCAATCAACACCAACGAATCGAGAATCCCTTTGCCACTGTGGATTCCACCTTCATTTTCGCTGGCAGGTTTACTGCGGATCAAGTAACCCGCGTAGCCGTCTAGCTCTGTTACTGGTTCACCTTTGAAGTAAACGGTGAACAAACCCACTTCGCTGACTAAGTCTGTCACGAGCGTTTGGTGAGTGTCACGCACTGCAATGGTCGGCACGTCACGTTCATGCGGGTACAAGCGCTGCATCAATGCCCACGCGTCGTACTCTTCTGGTTTAAGCTGGCTCAGTTGTTCGCTGATATCGTCACCAAAGACACAATGACCACCGCCCTCACCTTGGTTTTTCAGCTCCCATTCTTGCTTATCAGCTTGTGTGTTAAACCATTCAATTGCTTCATTGGTGATAGGCTTCATATCAGCCAGAACACTCTTGACCAGTTCGGCTTCTTCTCGCGTTAAACCCCAGCGGGCGTATTCTGCTGCTGACATCATGGTCAGCAGCATTTGCATGGTTTTGCTGGTCGCTAATTGCTGGCTGATAGTCGCGTTCATTGCGACATGGTGTTGCTCCATAAACAAGCGAGTCTGACTTAACGTATGGCAACACACCGATTCATTTAGCTCTGGAGCCCAATAATCTGAATACTGGTAGCCAGCTCTTAGATACACCACATCGACAGCTCCGACATCTTTCAATAGCAGGCGTTGATTATCGCCCGATGAAAGCTGACAGCTCAACTGTTCAAAAGTACGACGCACCGTGCGAATGCCTTGCTTTTGCAGTTCAACTTCAAGCAAATGTTGGTCATATACGTTGTCTTCGTTCTTCTGCACCACCATCAAGAAAACTGGTTTATCTTGCTCATTAAAATCGGTTTTCACTTGCCTTGCAGCGTTAGCTATACCATAAGCCAACTGCGTTAAGCCTTGGTTTTCAGCCGGTGTTGCTGACAATTCTTCCAACCAATTGTTATAAACGTTTGCCCACTGATTTTGCATGAACGCATGAAATTCCGTTGCGCGTTGACCAAAAGGCGCCATTCCTGCAGCAATGCCATTAAACTCAATCACTTTTGCACCGTGTTGGCGATCATCCATGAAATCAGTGCGCATCAACAACAAAGGTTGTCGCGCTGGATTCAAGCGCTCATCCGCACTGCCGTGTGCTTGTCGGTGCAACTCCATCAAGCGACCAAAAAACGGATCGGCTTTCGCCATATCGCTCAATGATGATTGTAAAAAGTCGTGGTCTTCAGAGACATTATTGATGAGCTTGGTGATCAGCGGTGTCACCTTCAACAGGTGTTCAAAAACCTCACGCTCAATACTCATTGGAGCAAGGCTAAACGGGCAATGTCTCGCGGTATTGTCAGACTGACGAAAAGCGACACCGTGCATAATTGCCCACTCACAAGCATCTTCAATGACTTGTTGCGGAATCGATGGCATTGGATTCATTTAGATATCTCATTCTTGGCGGGCATTTGGCACCCGTAATAAGACAATGCTCATTCTAAAAAGACGAAATAAATTTAAAAAAACTTATTTCGCCGTTTTGATCATCGTAGCTCGCGGTTTACAGCTGAGGTTCTTGGGTCTTATTGACTATGAGGTCGCGAAGCCATTTGTGGCTTGGTTCAGAATCAAAGTAACGGTGCCAAAGCAAAAACAAACCACCGGGAACCAACTCAATAGGAATCGGCTTCATCACCAGTTCGCCACTCTCAATATAGTCACGAACCGAGTTGTACGGATAACACATCAGCAAATCGCTTTGTTTGCACAGCTTTACTGCGCTGGTGATGTCCGACACGTTGGCGGCTTTGTTAATTTGAAGCTGTTTGGCTTGCAAGATTTCCAGTAGCAACCAGTCGCCAACGCCACCGGTCACCAACTGAATATGACGGTATTTAAGGAAGGCTTGCAGATTCCACTCTTCTTGAAGTACTGGGTGATCATTTCGCATCAAGCACACAGAGTAATCTTGCAGCAACTCGACGTGGTTTAGCTCGGCAGGGATATTTTGAATGTGGGTGCTAGCCCTTTCATCGAGCTCAAAAATTCCAATCCCGAAATCGACCTCACGCTTTAGTAAGCGCTTGAAGCTATCGCTGCTCCACGTTGAACTGTTAACGGTAATGTGAGGCGCATCCGCGAGCGCAGTCGGCATAAAGTGCGGATAAATCGCGGTGTAGGCGGTTTCGACAAGGTCTATAGTGAAGGTACGCTCACTGTCTTTAGGGTCGAAAACTTCGGGAACGGTCAGCTTTTCGATTTGCAGTAGGATTTGATGGATCTTAGGCGCTAACGCGAGTGCTTTGGGTGTGGGAAATAGCCCTTTGGATTCTCGCTCAAACAGCGGGTCATCAAACAAAGCTCTCAGCTTAGTGAGCTGTTTACTTACCGCAGACTGGCTCAAAAAGAGTCGCTCTGCTGTTTTACTCACACTTCGCTCTTCAATAAGAACATGTAGGCAAAGCAGCAAATTCATGTCGCATTTAAGTAAGCTTTTAACATCTACCATGATATTCCCTAAATTCAGGTTAATGATGATTAATTGTCACTTTAAATCATATCATGGTCTTGGTAAATTTAGCGCATGTGAGTTAACACACTCAAAGAATAATAGAATTAAGGAATACTCATGGATTGTCTAGCACTACCAAAGATTGATTTACACTGCCACCTAGACGGAAGTGTTCGCCCAGATACGATTATTGATCTGGCGAAACAGTACGGAATCGAACTTCCAGAAGACCGTGAAGCGGTAGTAAAGTCTCTAACAGTGCCTGAAGATTGCAAAAACCTTGATGAGTACCTAGCTTGCTTTAGCCTGCCACTGCAAGTGATGCAAACGGAAGAAGCAATTGAGCGTATTTCTTTTGAGCTTTACGAAGACGCAGCACTAGAGAACGTTAAATACCTAGAAGTTCGTTTTGCACCGATTCTTCACGTAAACAAGGGCTTGTCTCTTGATGCGATCATCGCAAGTGCGGTTAAAGGCATGAAGCGTGCAGAAGAGAAATACGACATCAAGGGCAACTACATCATGTCTGTACTTCGTATGTTCCCGAAAGACTCAATCAAAGATGTAATCGACGCTGGTAAACCATACCTTGGTAAAGGCGTGGTTGCGTTTGATATTGCAGGCGGTGAAAAGCCGGGCTTCTGCGCTGAATTCCCTGAGTACACGCAATACGCTATTGAACAAGGCTACCGTGTGACGGTTCACGCAGGTGAGCAATGGCATGGTCAGAACGTTTACGATGCAGTTACTCTGCTAGATGCTGAACGTATCGGCCACGGTGTTCACATCCAAGGTAACGAAGACGCGTACAACATCGTTAAAGAGAAGCAGGTTGCGCTTGAAACTTGCCCAACAAGTAACGTGCAAACTAAATGTATTCACAAATTCAGCGACCACCCAATTGCTGAATTCAAGAAAGACGGCATCGTTGTAACGATCAACACAGACAACCGCACTGTGTCGAACACAACCATGACTAACGAAGTGAAGCGTGTATGTGAAACGTTCGGTCTAACACAAGAAGACTACGCAGAGATCTACAAGTACTCTGTAGAGAGCGCTTTTGCTTCAGACGAAGTGAAACAGCACCTAATGGGTTTCGTTGAGCAAATCTAATTTGAGCAATCTTGATTGCTAAGTAGAAAAACAGGAAGAGAAAGGCTTAGGCTTTTCTCTTTTTTTATGTCCAATTATCCGTATTCTAATATCGATGTTGACGAATGGGATGCAAACAATGAAAACAGAACTCGAGAAAATGCTGTCCGGCGAGATTTTTGATGGCGCAGACCATGAGGTAGACCACATGCGCACTCACGCCAGCAAGGCGCTATCAGACTTGAATCAATGTTCAGACGATACTCAACTACCAAGTCTTCAGGCTAATCTGTTTGGTAAAGTAGGAAGCAGCGTTGTCCGTCCTCCTTTTCATTGCGAGTTTGGCAAAACCATCGAGATCGGTGACGACACCTTTATCAACATGAACGTGGTGATGCTTGATGGCGCGAATATCAAGATTGGTAACAATGTATTGATAGGGCCAAGTGCCCAGTTTTACACAGCCTCCCACTCACTGGATTATCTCAGCCGCCGTAAGTGGGAAACTTTCTGCCTACCTATCACAGTCGAAGACGATGTGTGGATTGGTGGAAACTCAGTCATCAACCAAGGCGTTACGATTGGCGCTCGCTCTGTTATCGCAGCGAACTCAGTGGTTAACAGTGATGTACCACCAGATTGCCTGTACGGCGGCACTCCAGCCAAGTTGATTCGGCATTTGAATGCCGAACAAACTCGCGATTAAACAAGAAAGCGCGTATCCAAATCTAAAAAAGAGCGATGTTTCAATAGCATGGCTCTTAATCTAATTATCAGCGTTGTTTTATCGCACACTTGTTCACCGCGAATTTGGAGCACGACAGCCGGGACTAAAACCAGCGCCGATATAGTCAAAAACAAGAATGCAACGATAGACTTAGGTGGGTATCTTTTCATTTTCTACACCCTCAAATTTAACTCACTCGCCAAGGTGTCAATCTAATAAATTAACGCCAAGCGCCTGCAAGCTGTTTTCACACTGAACGGCATCGGTAAACTGGATAGCAGCCATACCCACAGATCTCGCACCTTCAACGTTATAAGGCATATCATCAATGAAGACGGTTTCTGAAGCTTTAAGCCCATAATTAGATAACAGCACTTGGTAGATTTCAGGTTGTGGCTTAAGCAAACCAAGTTCAGCAGATACTGCCGCACCATCAAACAACGCCCAAAATTGATAAGTATTTTTTAAGTATTCAACAATCTCGACCACATTGTCGGTAAGCGCGTACACACCATAACCTGCAGACTTTACTCGCTCGATGAGTTCAACTGAACCGTGCAATAAGATCTGCGTTTGCTTAACGTAATAGAACAGGCGATCGCACTCTAACGGGGACAAGTCGAGTTCTTGTTGATAACGAAGCTTGGCCTCACTTTCGGTCAAGAACCCTTTGTTCAAATCCATCCAAATCGTACTTTGAAAAATAGAACGAGCTCGAGACTCCAATTCTTCAGTATCACCAAAAGTAAGCCGGGCAATTTCCAGAGGTGCCCAACGCACAATGACATTGCCTACATCAAACACCACATTTTTGATTTCATTAGAACTCATACACACTCCCGTATCACCATGTCATTGATGGAAAAACGACACAAAGTGCCGCACATCAAGATTCATAGCGAACGTTTATAAATTTAAAACCTTGGTTAGAATATACAATCAATAGAGTACAAAAAAGGCCATCATTACGACGGCCTTATTAATATTCAAAACGATACAACCATCAACATAGATCAGCTGTAGATGACACGATTGTCGATGCGCCGTCAGAAGTATTTAAACGATAGAACACGGCTCATTTCCCATCATCTAATTGGCCTTCTATGTTAGAATTATCGGCCAGTTCGGAATGCGCTGAGCATCTGATTTAGTTAACTATAATTTAACCACCATGAGTGCTTTTTTAAGTTTTTAGAATGAAAAAATATGAATTAGTTGTTCAAGATATTGTGAGCAAAATTTGCCAAAACAGTATCAGCCATAAGCTTCCTGCAGAAAGAGAACTGTCTGAAATATATGGATTATCTCGTTTCACGATTCGTAAAGCACTAGCCAAGCTAGAGGCTATTGGCATGGTGAAATCTAAGGTGGGGTCTGGCTACTTCGTCAACACTTCTCTCATTGGTACACCACTGGTGTACAACTCCATCACTGAAAACAGTTTTGAAGAGATCTCTTATAAAAAGCTCCAGTTGAATAAAGCGCTACCCGATAACCACGAACAGCAGATTTTTTCTTTAGACGACAATGACTACATCTGGAAAATTAGACGGCTTCGATTGATTAACAACAAAGTAGTTCAGATTGAAGAAGCCAAGATCCCTGTCAGTGTCTTCCCAGAGATGAATGCCGAGATCATTGAAAGCTCAATCCAGAAACATGCATTGGCGAAAGGTCTTCAGATCGATAGCTACTTAACGACGTATCAAGCGATCAACGTATCTAAAGAAGACGCGGAGTTGCTCGGCTGCAAAAAAAATGCCGCGGCGATGAATATCACCAACCGAGGTTTCTTAGCATCGGGGGATCTATTCATCGTCAGCGATATCATCGACATCAAATATCAATGCACCTATCACACTCCTTTTAACAATGAGAGCATGAGCTTCCGAGATAAGAAGTAACCTTTTAATTAGATTTAATATGGTTAATTTTTATAGATATAAGTTAATTACTCTATAGATTAGCCACTAATATTATTTCACATCTAATATTATTAATTTAATGATACTAGAAATATACTTACCAGATAATACGTAATATCTGGTAAGTATATTAAATAAGAAAATGGCCGCTTATAGCGACCATTTGATATTAAAAATACGAGTTAAGGGGTATGAATCGCGCCATCAGGAAGGCGACTTTGAGTCCACTCGTGGGGGCGATACATAACAGGGAACTCGGCTGCAACCTCTCGGTCGATTTCAACACCAATACCTGCGATTTCAGAAGCGTATAAGTAGCCATTAATTGGCTCTGCAGCGTTCGGGAATACCTTGTGTGTATTCTCGTTGTACTCGACATGTTCTTGAATGGCAGCATTGTGTAAATGCACATTCAAATGCGTGTTTACCGCTGCGCCAATTGGCGTCATATCTGGCGGGCAATGCCATGCAATACGAACACCGAAGTTCTGACATAGATGGCCGAGTTTCAGAGCTGGGGTAATACCACCAATCTGTGAAACATGGCAACGAATGAAATCAATGCGGCGGTTAGCAATCAATGATTTCCACTCTTCAGGGTTATTAAATAACTCCCCTAAACCTAATGAAACTGAGCTCTGGCTGCGAATATTATCCAACCATTCCGTTTGATTTGGCGGCAGAATATCTTCAATGAAATACGGCTTATATTGCTCGACTTCCTTCGCAAATTGTATCGCTTGGTTCGGGAATAGGCGCTCATGAACATCATGAAGAATATGGAATTGGTTACCATATTTCTCTCTCAGCGACTTAAACATCGTTAGAGTATTGTCCATGTACTGATCTTGGTCGTAGTACGAACCTTCAGTCGGGTTTTGAGTGGTATGCAAATCCGTTGGAACGCCGCCATAGAAACCAAGCTGACAACGAATGTGCTTGTAGCCTTTGTCTAGGAAAGATTCCACCAGCTCATAAATCCCTTCCATCGTGTCGCTCGTCGCGTGTGTGTATACAGGAATAGCATCACGAGACTTACCACCAAATAACTGGTGTAACGGCATACCCGCCAATTTGGCTTTAATATCCCACAGTGCCATATCAACACCGGAAATTGCATTATTGATAACAGGGCCATTTCGCCAATAAGCGTTGACCATCATCATTTGCCATAAGTCTTCAATATTATTGGCGTTTTTACCAATAAGAATAGGTTTTAAATATTCATCGACCATTGTTTTTACAGCAAGCGGTCTTTGTTGGAATGTCGCACAACCAAACCCTGTCACGCCTTCATTCGTTTCAACTACCACGGTAATGAGGTTGTGTCTGTCTGGTTTAGTAATAATACAATGGATATCAGATATAATAGTTTCTTTCACAATTAAATAACCTAAACTTAAGTCAACTCCTATTATCTAACCGCTTTAAAAACCACATTTCAAGCGCTAATTTTGCGTAAAAATAATTGGTACGTTAAGTGATTTTTTTTGATAACCAAAACATACCAATTGGCCAAAAACGGTGAAAAAATAATTTTTCGGATTTTAAGTGTGATTGAGATCTCTTTTTACTCCGTTGGATTTAAATTGGTTGTCGTTATGATTGCTCGAGTTAAATATATTCCAATAACAGGTGTAGTATGCAAATGGTAGAAAAAAGTGATGCCGTTATTAATAACTCGAAGTCATCATCGAAGAAGAAAAATTTCAAAGAAAATATACAGTTATTAATCACTGCACTTGGTGGTGAAGACAATATCGTGAGTATCACGCACTGTATGACAAGGCTGAGATTCAAATTAGCAGACGAGTCGCTGGTAGACGAAGAAGCAATCAAGCAGATCGCAGATGTGAAAGGTGTGGTACTTCAACAAGGCCAAACTCAAGTCATCATCGGTGTTGAGGTCGAGAAGTGGTTCAACGCGCTATCAAACACTCAACAAGCTGACGCTAATCCGGCTGATGAACTAGAGAAAGGCAAGCTGTTCCAAGGCGTGATGCGTATTGTCGCAGGCATCTTTGGTCCGGTTGTACCCGCAATCGCTGGCGCGGGTATGTTGATGGGCCTGTTGTCTGGTCTTATTGCAACCAATGTTATCTCTGAAACCTCAGACACAGTTTATTTCTTCCGCTCGATCTCTGTTGCTGTGTTCTTCTTCTTACCTATGCTGGTTTCTTTCTCTGCCGCTAAGGTATTCAAAGTAAACGAATACATTGCGCTTGCTGTCTCTTCAGCAATGCTAGCGCCTCTGCTTGTTGATAAAGCAACAATGCTAAAAGACGCAGGCGCTGCTCCGGAGCTGACCGTTCTTGGCGTGGTTCCTATTGAGCTGCTCAACTACGGCGGCGCGATTGTTCCTGCGATTCTAGCAATCTGGTTATTGTCTAAAGTGACTCCGTTAGTTGACCGCCTAGTTCCTTCTTCTGCGAAGCCTGTATTTACACCACTGCTTGCCTTTACGGTAACTTCGACCATCACGCTATCATTTGTTGGCCCTGCTGGTATCTGGCTAAGTAATGGCGCAGGTTGGGTGATGAGCTCACTACTGGAAATCTCTCCGACGTTAACAGGCTTTGTGTTTGGTCTAACTCGCCCGATCACCATCGTATTTGGTATCCACCACAGCATGACGCCAATCAGCCTGAACAACTTTGCACTGTATGGTAAGGATCTACTTATGCCAATCATGTGTTTGGGTAACATGGCAATTGCTGGCGCGACAATGGCTATCTGGCACAAGCAATGTAAAACGGTTTCTAAAGAGCAATCTTCAATTACGATGGGCTCAAGTGTTACCGCTATCTTAGGCATCACGGAACCGGCTCTATTTGGTGTACTCACGAAATACACCAAAGCGATGATGACCGCGAGCTTGGCTGCAGGCGTGTTCGGTGCTATCTCGGTAACAATCGATACGCACTTAACAAGCTACATTCTTTCTTCTGTATTCAGCTTGCCAGCTTACCTTGCAGGCGGTACGCAAAACTTCATTCAAGCACTGATGGGCGTGGTGGGTGTATTTGCACTGTCTTTCGTCCTAACGATGTTGTTCGTAAAACTAGACAACAAGTAATCGGCTAGTCTCACTCCCGTAAGATTAGAATCGAAAAAGCATGACCATATCTCATTATGGTCATGCTTTCCTCAATACGAACAAACCCAACCTTTCCTTTCTAAGGCTATATTATGACCCACATCGCAATCATCGGTGAGTGCATGATTGAACTGAATGGGGCTCCATTTGGCGACATGCATCAAAGCTATGGTGGAGACACATTAAACGCGGCAATCTACTTGAACCGCAGCGCTGCGGTTAGCAACCCCATGAACTGCAATAACACTGCGAATCCAGCGATGCGAACTAGCTATGTCTCGGCGCTTGGCTCTGACGCTATCAGCCAAGAGATGCTTAACCGATGGCAAGATGAAGGACTATCAACCGAATTCGTGCTTATTGACGAGCAGCGTTCACCCGGGCTCTATCTCATTCAACTCGACGATGTTGGTGAGCGCACCTTCCTATACTGGCGCAACGATTCGGCGGCTCGCTACATGGTACAGCACCCCGATTTCGATAAGATAGCCAACCAACTTCACGATGTTGATATGGTGTTTCTGAGTGGCATTTCCCTCGCGATACTGCCACACAGCGATCAGCTAAAGTTGCTCACTATCATTGAAGGCCTGCGTGAACGTGGCGTTACCATCGCCTTTGATAGTAACTACCGGCCAAAGCTGTGGAGCTCAGAGGCCGCAACTAAAGAATGCTATCTATTAGGTTATAAAACGACCGACATCGCCCTAGTCACGTTCGATGATGAACAACTGTTGTGGAGCGATCAAACGCCACAAGACACCACAACAAGGCTGCATGCACTCGGTGTCAAAATCGTTGTTGTCAAGCTTGGATCTGAAGGCTGCTTGATCAGCGAAAACCCCGAAAATGCTCCCGTAAAAGTCACAACGACACCTGTCGAAACTGTGGTAGATAGCACCTCTGCTGGCGACTCTTTTAACGGCGGTTTCTTATCTTGCTATCTCGCTGGAGGTTCTATTGAAGAAGCCTGCCACCAAGGTAATGCGTTAGCCAGATTGGTGATTCAACATCATGGCGCAATCATCCCAAAATCCATCACCGACACTCTTTCAAACTGATATTAAGAAGTACACATGTCTACAATTAACGAACAGCTAAAAGCACTTAAAGTTATCCCTGTTATCGCCATTGATAACGCAGAAGACATCATCCCACTAGGCAAAGTATTGGCTGAGAATGGGCTGCCAGTGGCTGAAATTACGTTCCGTTCAGACGCCGCTGTTGAAGCTATCCGACTGCTTCGCCAAGCACAGCCTGACATGCTGATCGGCGCGGGCACCATCTTGAACCATAAGCAAGCACTCGCAGCAAAAGAAGCGGGCGCGACCTTTGTAGTATCACCGGGCTTTAATCCGAACACAGTTAAAGCATGCCAAGAGATCGGCATCGATATCATTCCAGGTGTGAACAATCCAAGCACCGTTGAAGCAGCACTTGAGATGGGACTAACGACTCTCAAGTTTTTCCCTGCCGAAGCTTCAGGTGGAATCAGCATGGTTAAGTCACTCGTTGGTCCATACGGCGACATTAGACTCATGCCTACAGGCGGTATCACGCCATCAAACATCGATAACTACTTAGCGGTGCCTCAAGTATTAGCCTGCGGTGGTACATGGATGGTCGACAAGAAACTCGTTGAAAATGGAGAGTGGGATGAGATTGCCCGCTTAACACGCGAGATTGTCGAGCAAGTGAATCACTAGTCGAAAGCTAGTCGAAAACGTTCTAGAAAGGACAAACTCCCTTGATTCCATAGCAACAAAGCCACAGCACATGCTGTGGCTTTGCTTGTATCGGGTTATATCAATACCGCTAACTGTCTGTCGTCGTTAATGGCCTTTTGCCATCACACGCACCTTTCTCAAGGTCGTATAGCGGGCTGGCCCCATGACTGCTCCATCGGTGATCTTCTCTCGCTAATTTTCTATATTGAGTCGGCGTGACACCAATGTACGTTTGGAAGGTTTCATAGAATCGGCTGCTCGAATTGAAGCCCACCGTGAGTGAGATATCGAGAATGGTTCTATCCGTATCGCTCAGCAAAGCACGAGCGTGGTTGATGCGCATCGCTGTGATGTACTGCTTAATGGTCATCTGCATCGTTCGCTGAAATACGTTCATCGCGTAGTTGCTGTGTAACCCAATATGTTCAGCGATATCTTTAACGGTTAATAGCTGATTATGGTGAGTCGCAATGTATTCCAACATCTGGCTGACATAGAACTGGGAGTGTTTCGATACCCCTTTCTTGGTCGACTTATCCTGTCGATTTACCAGCAGTTGTTGCCAACCATCAAGGCAGATTCGTTTAAGCATTAAGCCAATTTCATCCATAGCTAACTGTTGACGGCTTTCGGACGAATGTTTTATCTCTTGTGCCCAACGGGAGATTTCAAACTCACTGATCAACGCACAGGAATTCGATTGCAATACACTACCGTGAGTTATCTGATTGATAAAATCCCGACTGAGAGCCCACGACATAAAATGGTGAATTGGTATGTTGATGATCCCCATATTATGGCATTGACCTGGATTGGTAAGTCGATGCGGTACCGATGCCCAAAACAAGCCAATCGATCCGCTCTTAACCACAACCGGACTGCCGTTAATGATGTACTCCACATCATCCCCAAAGGGAATATTCACCTCAACTTGACCATGCCAGTGATAGCCTGGCATGGAGTGAGGCGCTCTGAGTTCGATATCGATTTTCTCATAGGAAGAATAGAGAGAAAGCGGACTTACCGACACGGTCTCGGATGAGTACTTATCTAAAGTGATAATTCTCACCGTATCTGTGGCTGATTGCGGCATATCTCGCTCCTTAGGAAATCGTATAGCTGAGTTTTAGCAGTTCCTCGATAATAAAACTCTGAAGGCGATCATAGAGCCGCAGTACCCCAATTCATAAGATCATCACGATGTGATTAGAGTCAGTATCTTAAGTGAAAAACCCGCTTCATTGCATAAACTCTCTCCTTAAAAGCCAGCAAGTTGTCCCATTTCCTAAGATTTCTATTTAGTGATTTAAAAATATTAGAAAACAGGAGAGCTATTCGATTAGCTGAGACGAATCGACATGGGTTCTAGGTGTAATTTATCTGCATCAACAAAGAACTCAGAGAAATAAAGGATTCCACTATGCAAAGCCCTAAGATCACATTCATCGGTGCTGGCTCAACCATTTTTGTTAAGAACATTCTTGGTGACGTTTTCCACCGTTCGGCATTACAAAACGCTCATGTCGCCTTGATGGATATTGATGAGACCCGATTAGAAGAGTCTCACCTTGTCGTCAGTAAGTTGATGGAATCATCAGGCGCTACTGGCTCTATTTCATGTCACTTAAATCAGAAAGAAGCGCTACAAGACGCAGATTTTGTCGTCATCGCTTTCCAAATCGGCGGTTACGAACCTTGTACCGTCACCGATTTCGAGGTGTGTAAGCGCCATGGTCTGGAACAAACAATCGCAGACACACTTGGTCCGGGCGGCATAATGCGTTCACTGCGCACAGTCCCGCATCTTTGGAGTGTCTGTGAAGATATGACGGAGGTTTGCCCGAACGCCACCATGCTCAACTACGTCAACCCAATGGCAATGAACACATGGGCAATGTACGAGAAGTATCCGCACATTAAACAAGTCGGTTTATGTCACTCTGTACAAGGTACTGCTGAAGAACTAGCTCGAGACCTAGACTTAGATTACGCAGACCTTCGCTACACCTGCGCTGGCATCAACCACATGGCTTACTACCTGACCCTCGAGAAGAAAACAGCAAGTGGCGAGTACGTCGACATTTATCCTGACCTACTGGAAGCCTTTGAGAGTGGCCAAGCACCGAAACCGGGTATTTATCACAATGGTCGCTGCACCAACTTAGTCCGCTATGAGATGTTTAAGAAGCTTGGCTACTTTGTGACAGAGTCTTCTGAACATTTTTCTGAATACACCCCCTACTTTATCAAGCCAAATCGTCCAGATTTAATCGAACGTTATAAAGTACCACTGGATGAATACCCTAAGCGTTGTGTCGAACAGATTGCCGATTGGAAAAAGGATCTTCAAGAGTTCAAAATGGCCGATAAGATCACCGTTGAAGAATCTCATGAGTACGCTAGCACCATCATGAACTCCATCTGGACAGGTATACCGAGCGTCATCTATGGCAACGTTAAAAACGAAGCCTTAATCGATAACCTGCCGCAAGGTTGCTGTGTTGAGGTCGCTTGTTTAGTTGATGCGAATGGTGTGCAACCGATCAAAGTTGGTCGCCTACCAAATCACTTAGCGGCATTGATGCAAACCAACATCAACGTTCAAACTCTATTAACCGAAGCCATTCTCACTGAAAACCGCGACCGTATTTATCATGCTGCGATGCTTGATCCTCATACCGCCGCAGTACTTGGAATAGAAGAGATATACGCGCTGGTTGATGACTTAATTGAGGCTCATGAAGGTTGGTTACCAGAGTGGGTTAACAAGTAATCTCATACTAATAAAAATACAATAACGTGAATATTAACGCCTTCTTATTAAGGAGGCGTAAGGAGTGGCAATGAGTATCTCAATGAATACCAAGCTCAGTTATGGCTTTGGCGCATTTGGTAAAGACTTCGCAATCACCATCGTCTATATGTACCTAATGTTTTACTACACGGATGTGGTCGGTATTTCTGCCGCTGCAGTCGGTACTATTTTCCTCGTCGCACGTATCTGGGATGCGGTCAATGACCCAATTATGGGATGGCTGGTCAACAATACCCGCACTCGTTGGGGTAAATTCAAGCCTTGGATTTTAATCGGCACGCTCGCCAATTCAGTCGTTCTATTGATGGTGTTTAGTGCTCACTATATCGAAGGCCCTTGGCTAATCGCTTACGCTGCTGTCACCTATATTCTTTGGGGCATGGCCTACACATTAATGGATATTCCTTTTTGGTCATTGGTTCCAACACTCACCTTGGATAAGCGTGAACGTGAAGAGCTCGTCCCATACCCTCGCTTCTTTGCTAGCCTAGCTTGGATTGTAACTGCGGCTATCGCGATGCCTTTCGTGAATTACGTAGGTGGTGACGACAAAGGGTTAGGCTTCCAGATTTTTACACTCTTGCTGATCGTTTGTTTCTTGGTATCAACTTTCATTACATTGCGTAATGTGAAGGAACGTTATTCAACCGCCAACCTAGACACAACTCAACCTGAAGAAAAGGTTTCACTGAAAAAGCTGCTGTCACTTATCTACAAAAACGACCAACTGACCAGTGTTTTGTGTATGGCGTTGTCTTACAACCTTGCGACCAACATCATTACCGCCTTCGCGGTTTACTACTTCACTTATGTGGTCGGCAATGAAGAACTGTTCCCGTACTACATGGCGTATGCAGGTATCGCGAACCTTATTACTCTAGTGTTATTTCCTAAGCTAGCGAAAATGTTCTCACGCCGAGTTTTATGGGCCTGTGCATCCACTTTCCCTATCTTAGGCAGCGCGGTACTCATCTACGTCGGCATGTATGACAAACAAAGCATTCTGCTGATATCAACGGCAGGCGTCTTCCTACAAATCGGTACCGCTCTGTTCTGGGTATTGAACGTGATTATGGTGGCAGACACGGTCGATTACGGTGAGTTTAAACTAGGTTCTCGTTGTGAAAGTATCGCCTACTCAGTGCAAACCTTGGTCGTAAAAGCAGGCTCTGCGTTCGCCGCTTTCTTCATTGGTATCGCACTCACCGCTGTTGATTATGTGCCCAACGTAACGCAAAGCCCTGAAACCGTATTCGGCATGCAATGCATCATGGTCGGCCTACCTGCTTTCTTCTTTGCCATTGCGTTAATCATCTACTTCCGCTTCTACAAACTGAACGGTGCATATCACCAAAAGATTCAAGATCACTTAACCGAGAAATACGACCACATTACAAACGATGGCTCAAACACAGGAGAAGCTTCGGACCCAACCAAACCAGTACAAGCAATTTAGATCCAAGTAATAAGTCAAAGAAACTGGGGACAGAAAAGTCAAAACAATCAGCACATCATCGATACAAAAAATCCCGGAAACTAAAAAGCCTAGCAAGTAATCGCTAGGCTTTCGTACATTAAAACAATAAGTGAGATTAGGGGAAAGGTTGCCAATCATTCAGTTCAAATCAGGAGAACTGCACCAGTATTCAGAACTTCTTTATTTTAGCGGGTCATTATCCGGCAGTGCCTTATGAAGCCAGAGTGCTAAACGCTTCTTAATGTTCGCGCCATCAAGCTTATCGTCCGGTAACGGTGTGATCTGATTGACTTCAACCAGGAACAAGTACACCGCTTCAACCTTTATCGGTTGGGATGAATTTGGCAAATCAAAACCTTGTAGCTTTGCCATCTTAAAACCGACTTCAACTGCTTTTTTTACCAGCTTATCTTCATTAATGATCTTCGCGGTTTTCGACATATCATCTCCATCATCTTTTTCGAATGAATACTGAGTATATCAAACCGAAAAACTCACAAGATTACTTCGATCTCAATTTGAGGAGTCGCTTTGATAAATAACATAAAACTAATAATAGGCTCTAGACTGATTCTAATTCGGTTGGTATTTATGGCATCAATGGCTATACGCAAACGATCTCTTAACAAAACACTCAGTAAATGAGATCTTAAGTCAAGAAATCAAAATTGAACAAATTTTAGCTTAATATCCAACACAATACCGAATACTATGTTTTTTTATAAAAATGAGAAGCAATCTTTTTTCTATTGATAAACCCCTGTTATTTAACTAGTTTTACACAATGATGACTTAGTTCATATTTATAGGCTCTTGTTATAGAATATTATTTACAAAATACTCATTAACAAAATAGAATAAACCCTCTAATGTTATACTGGTGTTAAAAACGCGTTACCTATGGGCTTCATTCTGTCATAAAAACCCAATCATCGGACGAATCGTTCATATCTTGGTTATGTTAGTTGCATTAGCTTCTATCGTTGTTCCATTGATATCAAAAGACGCAACAACAATCATAGCTTCACTGTGTGTTGCTCTAGTATGCTTCGTCATTTTTGTCTTCTTTGCACTCGCCGACAAGATGCGTTCAGGCATGCACTAATCAGTTCTCTATTCACCAAGCATTCTCTTTTCTACAATTCATTATAAAATGCTGGTTACCAAATACGGAAAAGCCCAAAGTTATTAGCTTTGGGCTTTTTGATACCAGTAATCATTAACTCAACAACACACTTAATATAAGTGTGAAAATTCTTCGATTCGACTCTTACCGCGCAATAATAAAAAGTTCAAAAAGCGGGATGTTGAGGTAGTGATTATTTTGTCTTCTTCCACATCATGCTTTTCAAGGAGCGCTATGGCGAGATCTACACGCCCTATATCTTCACAAAAATGGGCATCTGAGCCTGTCGAGAAATAAACCCCGACTTGCTTTCCAATCTCCACAATCTTAGAACAGCGTACATCACTCCCCTTGCGGCTTTTTCCCGTCAAAGAGGTATTGTTCACCTCAATCGCCACATTGTGCTGTTTAGCACACTCGAGCACGGCTCGAATATCAAATGGGTAATTTGGGTTACCAAGGTGCCCAAGCACATCAACCTTTCCCCCCTCAATTATATTAATGAGGGCTTGGGTATGTATCTCTTCAGTGGATGGAGGAAACACAGGTTCGTGGAAGCTGGCAATAGTCCAGTCAAGGTGCTGATAGGTTGAAGGGGATAGATCTAAGTCTCCTTCAATGTTGGTGATGTTTGCTTCCACTCCACGCAGGATTCCAACATAGTGAAGAAAGCGGGGCAAAATTCTTTGATTGTTGAAAAACCAGTAGTGGGGGGCACCCGGCATTTCAGGAGCATGATCCGTTGTACAAAGAAGTTTCAGCCCCTTATGCTGTGCTGCTTTAGCGTTCTCAATAATAGTGCTGTAAGCATGGCCGCTGGCAAGAGTATGAGTGTGGCTGTCGACGACGATCTTCATAGCGACCTCCTAGAATTAATTGATATCAAAAGAACCATCTTGGTTCATATATAGAGTTAGGTCCGCTTTTACAGAATGATTTAAAACCATGTCTACATTCTTTGAATCTGAACTTTTATAAAAAGCGAGAGCCTCTTCAAGCGTTGAGCCACCACGAATCTTGCGGTTCACTAAACGCTCTTCTAAAAACTTAGGAGCGGTATCGATGAAGATGGTGAAATCAGCAAGCTCATTCAACCCACTCCATACTGGTTCATCGAGCAGAAGCCAATTTCCCTCAATCACCACAATCTCTTTTTCAACGGTGATTGCGTCATCAACTGGATCATGCAGGTTACGATCGTAGTAAGGCCACTTTGGGTCTTGAACTTTTAGCTTCTTGAGTTTGTCGATAAGAGATGTGAGGTTAAAGGTTTCGTGTGCGCCTTTAATACTACGCAGCTTTATCTTCTCTTCACCGCGGATGGTGTAATTCGAATCGAGGATCTCGTTCGGGTAATGAAAGCCATCGAAAGGCAGCACCTGCAATGGTTCAACATTTGGGATTGTGTGAGATAGGTACTCCCAGAATGCCGCTAGGGTTGATTTTCCACTGCCAGGAGGCGCAGCTAAGAATATAACCGTTCGTTCGTTCTTTTCTTGGTAAAGACGAGAAAACTTTTCAACCAATGGCTTATGAATTTGTTCGATATTGTTATCTGAAAACACAGCTTCGGTCTCAAAGCCACTGACATTTAGGGAAACTTTCATATGAAAAGCCTTAATCTAAAATTTCGTTCTCCACGGTTTCTAACAAACCTTCGCAAGCGAGCTTCAACACGGTTTTGACCAGTGACTCATAGCGAGCTTGAGAAAAGGAGTCGAATGATGAAAATTTTAATTGGTTAATCGAATCAAGATAGATGCTGCCGTCGCTCTTTGAGAGCGTCGCTTGATTAGTGATGAAGTCGTAAATGACATCATCACTAAACGAAATTGGCTCTTGTTGCTGAGCGACAAAACCGTGCATTTGGTCAAACAAGTTAATATCTGCGTAACTCTCTAGTGAGATCTTACCCATCGCAAACATCAGCTTTGATACCACATCAATCTCGACCAAAGGACCATCCTCTTTGAGTAGAGGGGTCACGGCATACTCAATCACCAAAGGATCTTGAACAAATACCCTTGGTAACAAATGCTTTAACTTAACGCTAATCAGCTTATGAGATGCTTGGATAAAACAAGTGGCGGTTTCGCACTCTTCTAAGGCATCTAATAATTCGTCTTGCACCGTAATAACATGTTCCTTATTGGTCGTGGCAGCAGTGTAGCTGCCACGAAATCATCGATTACGCCGTTAGGCTAACGCCGTAGAACTCAAGCAGTGCTTTCTCTGCCAGTTCGTTCCAAACGTAGTTGTTATCTTTCAAAATTCGGTCTAGTTCGCCGAAGAACGGGTCTTGCTCTGCTAGCTTATGGAACTCATCAATTGCCGTCAGTGGCAGGTCAATATGCGGGTAGATTAGCTTTTTACCACCCGGAATATCCAGTTGATTTAGGATAGTGTGAGGTGCCGCCTCTAAGCCACCAACGTGAGTTAGCATAAATGATGGGTTGATCTTACCCGCTTCCGAAAGTTCAATGGATTCAACCATATCCCCTGTTGAACCGCCAGAGGTTCCTACAATATGCGTAGATTCATAATGCACATTGTAAAAGTTGAACGGTACTTTAAATTGCTTATCTGTTGGACCAGCAAAGAAGTTCAGGCAGCCATCGTTACCTAATAGCTCATCAGCTTGCTCAAGCACCTGTGCAACCGCTGCATACACCATGACATCGTCATAGCCATTGCCGTCATTCAGTTCTTTTAAGTACGTAACAGGGTCATCAATTTTCGCTGTGTTTACGTAATGGAGTTCAATACCATTCTCGGTCGCTTTTGATACCGGGATAAGGCTTTCTGCGCGCGAGAGACGAGCTTCATCGATATCAGTCACCACAATACGGCTTGGCTTCACAGGGCCGTTAATCGCGTAATCAATCGCGCCAATACCCATAGGGCCAGCACATGCAAGTAGCGCTAACGCTCCGCCCTCTTTGATGCCCATTTGATGTTCATACACGTATGGGGTTGTGTGGTAGCTAGCGTGGAACGCACCGATGATGCAAGACATTGGCTCTGCAAGCGATGCGTTTGCATAGTAAGAACTCTTGTATGGCAGCACACAGTCTAAATCAATCGCTACTTTAGGGATGATTGAGTACGTCGCGTTACCACCGAATGTCTCGTAGCTGTAGCCTGCTGAGTAGCCTGTTGGCAAGCCCATTGCGGGCTGCAGTACAAATGGTTCGCCCGGCTTAAAACGGTCTTGTAAGTTAGCACCTACTTCTACAATCACACCTGCGTATTCATGGCCTGTCATTACAGGTACTTCAGCAATATTTTCAGGCACACGTTTGTGGTTACTGCCGAGGAGTGCTGCTTTGTAAGTCGATAGACAGATGCTGTTTGAAACGTTTTTAACCAGCAGTTCATCATCTGAAATCTTTGGTAGATCGAAGGTTCTTAGTTGAACGTCTTTCTCACCACAAATTACCGCTGCAGTTGTTTGAACCATGATTTTATCTCCGAAAAGTGGGGCCAATACCTGACCCCAGAATATTAATTAAGCTTGCTGACCGATGGTGTCCATTAGGTTGTCTAATGCTGGGTCATGTAGGAAGTTCTTGATGGTCACCACAGGCAGGCCTGTTGCTTTGATTGCTCGACTCTCTAGACTCTCGTGGGTCACCACCACGTCCGCGTTGCTCGGCACTTTTTCGATTGCGAAGTTCTTCACTTCAACGTTAAAGCCGGCTTTTTCGAGTTTGCGCTTAAAGGTTGATGCCCCCATTGCGCTTGAGCCCATCCCTGCATCACATGCAAAGGCGACAAATTTAATGTCTTTCGCTTCTGCTTTTACCGCTGCTTGTGCTGGCGATTTTGCTGCTGCACCTTCAGCTTTCATATCTTTCATGTCTGTGATTGATTGCTCAAACTCTTCTTCAGACTCCTCTTTCTTGCTTACTTTGAGGATTGCGCTTGCGACTAAGAAAGAAACAATCGTTGCTGTTGTTACACCGGCGATGGTCGCGAAGAAGCTGCCTTTTGGTGTTAGAGCTAGGTAAGAGAAGATTGAACCTGGACTTGGACCTGCAACCAGACCACCATCAAGTAGATTGAACGTTGCGATGCCTGTTGCCGCACCTGCAATCATCGCTAAAATCATGATTGGCTTCATTAGCACGTATGGGAAGTACAGCTCATGAATACCACCGAAGAAGTGGATGATGATTGCACTTGGTGCTGATTTCTTACTTAGACCTTGACCAAACTTAGCGTAAGCCAGAAGCATACCTAAACCAGGGCCAGGGTTAGACGCCACCATAAAGAAGATAGATTTGCCTGTTTCAGCTGCTGCTTGTAGGCCTAGTGGGTAGTAAATACCTTGGTCGATAGCGTTGTTCAGGAACAAGACTTTTGCTGGTTCATTAATAATTGCAAGTAACGGTAGGTAGCCAGTCGCTACAAGCGCTTCGATGCCCGATTTAACGAATAGGTTCGCTGCAGTTACAGCTGGACCAACAATCGCGTAAGCAAATAGACACATCAACATGCCGAAGATACCTAGCGAGAAGTTGTTTACCACCATCTCGAAACCAGAAGGGATCTTGTCTTGCAGGCGTTTATCGATTTGAACAATCACCCAGCCACTTAGTGGACCCATGATCATTGCACCAACAAACATTGGAATCTCGGCGCCGGCAATAACACCCATAGTACCGATAGCACCAGCTACAGCACCACGCTTGTTACCAACAATCTGACCACCGGTATAACCAATCAATAATGGTAATAAATAGGTAATCATCGGACCAACAAGCTCACCGAAATACTCATTCGGCATCCAACCTGTTGGGATAAATAATGCGGTAATGAAGCCCCAAGCAATGAAGGCTCCGATATTTGGCAATACCATGGCAGTCAGATGACCACCAAAAGCTTGCACTTTGGCTCTTATATTTGTAGACACGTTATATTCCTTATTTTCAAAGGTTATTATTAGTAACTTTTAATAATTTCAAGCACTTCTGCTTTTGAAGAAGAAGCAGCCAGTTTGGCAATGTTTTCTTCATCAACCAGCATTTCGCTAAGCGCTTGAATAACCTCAATGTGTGTATCTGAATCCTTTGCAGCTAATGTTAATAAGACATTGGCAGGCCCCATATCAGACCCAAAATCCACCGGGTTAGAAAAGACATGAATACCAAGTCCAGTCTTTAGTACACCTGCTTCTGGGCGGGCATGAGGCATAGCAATACCTGGACAAAGAACGTAATAAGGTCCATTATCATGCGTTGACTGAATGATCGCGTCTGCGTAGTTATCGGTAACGTAGCCCTTATCTTGTAGGTAACGAGTCGTTTCCTTAACTGCATCTTCCCACTTGTATTCAGAGTGGTTAATAACATCAATTAGGTCGTGGTCATAAAGCATAATATATCCCAGTTATTCTTTGTTCGTTTTTGTTGGGATTATTATCAATGGAAGTAGAAGAATAGAGAAATGGCAACAAAGTGAGAACCAGGTCACTTAAATATCAGAGTCAAACGATTAGTTATTCTCTACCTCTCATATTTATCATGAAATTTAATTACAATTTTATTATTAACAACAAGTCAATAGTTTAAATTTGATAGCAAGCCCAGTTATAGGATTTAAATAAGATTACACAAACGTGATAAAGATCTATTTATACGTATTGACCAAGTATTAATTGTGATGATGGTTACATTTAATTTGGGCGTTTGGGTAATGTTAAGCGCTAAGATCAGTGACCAAGATCCCGTATGAAATACAAACACCACCACTTTGTAAGTGAGTAACACCTCGTTCACGCACCTATTCAGATCTGCCTCATATTGGATAATTTGGTTATCATTGGTTCAGATACGGAAAAGCCCAAAGTTATTAGCTTTGGGCTTTTCTTCTAGCGACTGTGGTTGATTACAACCGAGTGATACGACAACCGAGGCTTACAGCGTCATATGCAGAATTGGAAATGGTTTTCCCATGTCATCAATTGGAGATCGTGATTCAATTTTGAACCCCATGTGCTGATAGAAACCTACCGCTTGTGGGTTTTGCTCATTAACGTCAACTTTAGTGGCTGCTAACTGCTTAATGGCATGTTGCAACAACACCGTACCTACGCCTTGCCCTCGAACTTCATTTAAAACGAAAAGCATCTCAACTTTTGCATCATGGACACCCACGAAGCCAACAATCGAACCACTTTCATTTTTAACGCATTTCAAAGAAACCGCAGGGAACGCATGTTCCATGATGATAGGTTTAAAAAACTCAATATCTTCTTCTGTAATAAAGTCATGAGTTGCTCGGACCGAATTCTCCCAAACCTTAAGCATTTCTGCGTAATCTTCAGGAAGCACATTTTCTATAGTCATAATTTTCTCTTGATTAAATTGAATATAAACATGTGCAGCCGCGAGCCAGTAGTTTATCAATGGTTAGAAAAACAATACAACCGCATTCTCTATACCATTTACTCGCTTCGCTAGCCCTATCAATCGGGCATCACCACAATACCCATGGTTTCAAGCAGTTGCTCTTGCTGCCACGCAACAATTTTGATTCCTGTTGTATCCACTTTTCTTGGGTCCAACCCTTCTAATTCTGCATGGCATAAATTAGCACCTTGCATACTAAATTGCCCCCATACGTCTTCCGAAAACACACCTCGGCTGAGATCAGACTCTTTCAGAGACGCCCCACCAAGATAAGTGCCTATCCAACGGTTCTCAAATAGCTCGCACTTCTCTAAACAAGCCTGTTCAAAATTAGCGTAAGACAGGTTGCAACCCGTGATGTATGCCGAGCAAAAGTACATTCTATTGCTTACCTGATTGGCAAAATTCGCACGAGTGAAGTTCGCCCCTTTCAGGTCGCATTCACGTAGCTCAATACCATAACAATTCGCGTTACTGAAATTCGCCATCGCCAACTGACAATTCTGAAAGCTTGCATCTCGTAAGTCGGCAATATCAAAGTGGCATCCCTCAATATCGCCTTGCTCAATAAACTTACAGTTAATAAACGTTGCATCACGTAAGTTAGAACGTCTGAAATCACAACGGATAAACGTGCAGGCTATAAATGTAAGCTCTGATAAGTCTTGCTGAGCAAAACTGTGGTGATGATAAGTGCTGTTATTGGTGTCCATTTAGCCCCCTAAAGAAATTACGCTAAGACTATCATTGCGATCTCAAGAAAACACTAAATTAAAAACCAATAAAAACAGCAACTTAAAACACCCCAATTTAGCCATTTTAAGGCACCAAACAAGCCCTTTAAGGTTGTTATTTTCGATTTATAGGATGTGCTTATCTTGAAAAAATTTTGCCGCTTAGAAGTACCAATAAGAGAAAAAGTTACTTTGACGAAACGAGTCAATTATTGACCGCGTCCTAACGCGCTAGACTGGACGGTTGGTATGTTGCTCGTTACACTATTCCTCATTCTCAGCATAAAGAGTAAGAACAATGAAAGACATGCGACAAGCTATGCTCGATGCAGGGTTTAGCCTTATTAATGAACACGGTTTTGCTGGTGTTGGCCTGATGAAGATCATCAACCAAGCGGAAGGCACGAAGGGTTCTTTTTACCACTACTTTAAATCCAAAGAGCACTTTGGTGAGATCCTTCTTACTAACTACTTTGATGAGCATCTCGCTAAGCTGGATGACTTTTTAAGTGATGAGTCGCTTTCTCGTCGTGACCGCGTTAAAGCCTATTTCGAGTTTTGGTGTGCGTCGAAACTGACTGAAGACTTCAATATCCAATGTCTTGTCGTAAAACTGGCGGGAGAAGTAGCTGGTTCTGAAAACCCGTTGCAATCGACCATGGCAGAAGGTGCAGAAAAGATCATCCTGCGTATGGCAAAGCTGTTTGAAGAAGGTAATGCCGATGGTGATTTCACTATCGCAGAGCCAGAATCGCTATCTCGAACGCTTTATGGCTTATGGCTAGGCTCAACGCTTATGGCCGCTATGCAGCGCAACCGTTCGATTCTAAACAATGCCATGGATGAGACCATTCTTGCCATGATCTCGGCACAAGAATCGGCTGACTAAATACCCCCGTAACCAGAAGCCAAATACCAAATACCAAAAGGCTCGCACAATTTAGTGAGCCTTTTATCTAACTTTAAATCTTGATTGAATCCATTCACGCCTACTCCATTACCCCAGACGAGACGCAATATTATTGGCTTTGAGTAAACCCTTAATAACCGGGTCGACATGCTTGAAGAAGCTCAGCCAACCTTCACAGAGATAATTTAACCCCGCTTCACCATCTCGGCTTGTGATGATACGGTTTTTGGGGCATTCGCCATGACATGCAAATTTAAACTCACAGGCTTGGCATTGTTTCGGCAGAGACTTTTGTTTGGCGAACCCAAAACGCTGCTGCTTTGGCGAAAAGGCTAAAGTTGAAAGTGCTTGTTCCTGAATATTACCCAGCTGAAATTCAGGAAAGACATAATGATCACATGAGTACACATCGCCATTGGGCTCAACTGCTAACCCTTTGCCGCAGATCTCACTCAAGGTACACATGGTGCTTTCTCTGCCCATCCATACGCCGATAAAATTTTCAAAGTACGGCACTAATACCCGACCAAAATCATGCTCGAACCATTCGTCAAAAATGGTAGTGAGGAACTCTCCCCATTGCGCAGAGCCGACACTCCACGGTTCAACCTCACCTGATACAGGAATGATCGCTTGTTGGTTGCTCAACCATTTATTGTTGGTATGAGCCTCACGCTTATCGACGACAGGAATAAACTGCAATTGCTTCGAACCCACTTCATCGCGTAGAAAGCGATAAACCTCGAGTGGATACTTACCTGTCACATCATTCACGCAGCTTAGAGTCGCGAACTCGACGTTATGTTGTTTCAAGTAGCGAATGCCACGCATTGTTTGAGAAAAAGTGCCTTTGCCTGCACGGTTAGTTCGGTAGTGATTATGTAGGTGCTCTGGTCCATCAATACTGACGCCAATGATAAAGTCATTCTTCTTGAAGAACTCGCACCACGCATCATTCAATAACGTTCCGTTGGTTTGAAGGTCATTGCTGATCTTACTGTGGTTGGGACAATATTTTTTCTGCAGCTCGACGACCTTTTGAAAGTACTCAATCCCCAACAAGGTAGGCTCTCCACCATGCCAAGAAAAGATGATTTCAGGCGTGTTCTGCCCCTCTATGTACTGTTTGATATAACGCTCTAACAGGACTTCATCCATCGTATATTGAGAGCCTTTTGGGTATTCAAGCAGCTGCTGTTTTTCTAAGTAATAGCAGTAGGTGCAGCTGATATTACACACCGCCCCAATCGGTTTTGCTAACGCCTGAAGTTTGCTGTGTGCTTTGCCATTGAACTGTGGAATTGAACTCAAGTTTGATAGCGATAATGTCGTCATGAAGAGTGCCTCGATGTAAAAGTTATTGTATTAGCCAAAACAATTCGTAATTCCTTTACACGGTGTTCATCGACCAACCAAGCTTAATGGCATTAGGTTGGCCGAGTGGTTCATTTCCTCTATTTCACGTTTTCAAACGGATTCCACGCTTCGTCAACCGGGACGATGTTTTGCGCTTTTTCGTACTCTTGATATTCAGCGACCATTTCAAGGAACAGACCTGGCATTTGATTTCTCAAGTCATGTTGCTCGGCTGGGTCTTTCTTGGTGTTGTATAAGTGCCACTCACTGTCGCCACCCATTCCCGTAGAGATTCGAATGATCTTATGATCACCTTTTAGCAAAATCCCGCTACCAAACAATTCAAATGGAATCGCATTATCGGCACTGTGCACCTCTGCCGTTTCACCTTTGAAGTAAGGCAACAAGCTCACGCCACTCATTGGTGCGACTTCTCGACCTTGATATTCCGTTCCTGGATGCTCTACCTCTGCAATCTCGAGAATCGTGGCTGCAATGTCCTTCACTTGAGATAAGTCGTCTGTCTGAGTTCCCGGCTGTAACGCATCTTCACCCTCTAGAAGCGCTTTGGCTGGCTTAACGATAAACGGCACACGGATACCGCCCTCTGCTGTGTAAGCTTTGTACCAAGATAGGCCACCGGTTGAAGCGCTTGCCCACTCAGGGCCAAGTGACACACTGGAGTTCGCCTTGCCCAAGTTTTCAGTCGAATTATCAAAATGATGAGCAGTCCACGTTCGGATCAAATCACTGATATTTTCACCGGTAATATCCGCCGCTTCTGGGCCGTTATCCGCTAGGTACATGATGTAAGTATTATCGTATTCCCCGATTTCTTTCAGGTAATCGACTATCTGACCGACTTGTTGGTCCTGCATTTCCATCATGCCCATCGCGACAGCCATTTTCTTGCCGTACCACTTTTGTTCTTTCTCAGAAAGCGAGTCCCAAGGGCGGCTTAATGCGTTACGATCTGAAATATCGGCGTCTTTTGGAATCACGCCCATCTCTTTCATGCGTTGGAAACGATCTTCTCGAACCGAGTCCCAACCATGTTCAACGTAGTAATCGACTTTATCTTGATAGGCAGACTCAGGCGCTTGCAATGGCAGGTGAATACCGGTGAATGGGACGTAAGCGAAGAAAGGCTTACCGTCGTCTTTTTTGCTGTCGATCATCTTGATGATCTCGTTGGTGTAAACTTGGTCTGAGTACTCGCCTTTGTACTTGTCCTCAACCACTTCACCGTTACGGTAAGTTGGCTCAACTTCGACGCCGGGAATATCCCCTTTTTGCAGCGCATCCGCTGTCGCGGCATTTTTGGCCGGGAACATCATATCTCGATTAAAGTGATTCGAGCCGCCCGCTAAGATACCGTAACTCTCTTCAAAACCTCGATCGTCAGGTAAGAAACCATCGTCGTGCCCCAAGTGCCATTTCCCAGAGAGGTAAGTGTTATAACCACTCTCTTTAAGCAGCGTTGCGACCGTAACCCCTTTCTTGGTGAGGTAACCTTCATAACCCGGCTTGCCAATCGCACCCGGATAGACAGCATAGTCGAAGGTGCCTAGCCCAACCTCGTGGCTATTTGCTCCGGTTAACATCATAGAGCGCGTTACCGATGAGGTTGGTGACGCGTGAAAGTTAGTAAACTTAACCCCCTCTTCAGCCAGCGCCATTAGGTTTGGTGTATTGGCTTCTGAGCCATAAGGCTGAGTATCGGCAAAGCCCACATCATCGCCAACAATGACAACAATATTCGGTTTTTCTGATTCAGCCGCAAGAGCAGCACTGCTTGCCGCGGCCATTGCAGTGAAGACTAAAGATTTCTTGAATGTCTGCATAAGACGTTCTCCAATTTCTGTGATTAACTTGTTTCAGTAATTAACTTTTCTGCGAATAACTTTTTCTGTGGTTAACCTTTCTGTGATTAACCTGAGTTAGGATTTGAATTAGTGCGCGGCTTGCGACATCCAATGTAATAAGTCGAGCGCAGGGTCATACTCTTGAGCTGCTGCCATGCCGATCCAGATGACAGCTTCCGCTTGGCTGGCTTGAACGCCACTTCCAGAGATATACATCAACCCAAGCTGTGTTTGAGCTTCAGGGCTACCGTTATTGGCTGCGGTGACGAACCACTCCGCGGCTTTTTCATCATTCTGTTCTACGCCATCTCCGCTCAGATATAAGTAAGCAACAGAGAGCTGGGCATCCAATTGCCCTTGGTAAGCTTCATCCAACAATTGCACGACATCTTGATGCTGCTGCGATTGATCCATGGTGGCTGCATTCTTAAAGCTTTCGCTTCCAACGCTTGCTTTGGCAAAAAACAGAGCAGCCAAAACACCAGTCAGAATCACGGTAGTTAAACGTTTATTGATCATTTATTTCCTCCTCGGGAATAAAGGTCACAACGTCCCTGTTGAATGAGTTAGGTGAAAAGTAGGAATGGCGCGATGATGCACAAACTTGATAGCAATACGTTTTCAATTTTCATAATTGGCTCTCGAGTAATTGTTGTGAGTGAATCAAGGACTGAACTAAATGGTCATAAGATTCAGTCGATTAAGACAGAGACTTAAATCGCTTTCTCTATGATGGTTTCAATCGTCTGTTTCGAGATTGGGTAGAACTGAAAACAGATGTCTTTTTCAATCGCTTCTGCAATGTTGCTCTTCTCTTGCTCATCAAAGTCCCAGCTACTGAAACGCTTCATCGCACCGACACGGGTTTGGAAGTTGTTTAAGAAATCCAACACTCTCTGGTAAACCATCTCATCGGTTCCCGTCGTGTCGACAGAGAAAGCTTGAGCTAACTTCGCCGCATTCGGCATATAGAATTCAGGCAGTGCTTCAATCACAACCGGCATCAGCACTGTGTTGGCATCGCCATGTGGAATGTGGCTAATCGCACCAAAGGCATGAGCACAGTTGTGAATCGGAATACCGCCCAAAGACGAATAAAATGCAGAGATCGCCATGGTGCTTGCTTGAAGAAGATTGCCACGTGCGGTTAGGTTTTCTGGCTCTTTCAATGCCAAGGGTAAGTTTTCAATAATCAGTTTTGCTGCCTGAATGCCGTAAGCGTCAGTGAATGCATTACTCATTGGCGAGACAATCGCTTCAACAGCGTGTGTTAGTGCATCCATAGCGGTAGAACGAGTAAGGTGAGCTGGCAGCTTAGTGGTCACCGTTGGATCAAGAATTGCGATATCGGCTTCCAATCCCGATGCGACTAGGCTTGCCTTAATGTTTTCATGTTCGTTGTAAAAAACAGCAATAGGAGAAGCTTCTGCGCCCGTACCAGCCGTTGTCGGAACCGCAATGTGGGGCACTCGAATATCTTCATTGTTTGGCCATACATCCATATGACCACCACCCGCAATCACCGTACGGATATCATCTATCTGTTTATGAAATGCGTATTTCACACCTTTAGAAGCATCAATTACGCTGCCGCCGCCAACAGACAAGATCGCATCAGCATTGACGCTGTTTGCAAACTCAATGGCTGCGTTGATGTTCTCGCAAGTCGCGTCTGGCGCGATATCGGTGTACACGCCAACAAGCTGAACCGCTTGTTCATTGCCTGGCTGGTTCACCTTTTCGTTTACAAACAACGCCGAGAACTGCTCAACAAAGCCAAGAGACTCCAAGCCTTTATCAGAAAAGAGCACGACTCTTTGCGCACCTAAGCGACCAAAAAGAGAAGGGATATTTTCAATGCCATTCTCTTGAGCATGAACAATGGTTTTAAGTTGAAAGTTAAAATTATTGGTTGTCATGGTATTTACCTCATTTCTAGTTGATGACTAAACAATAACCAATACAAACCGGTCGGTCTAGAGTGTTAATGTCAAAGATATGTCAATTAAGATCTTTATGGATCATTGCCCCAAAACGAAAAAAGCCCGCAAATGCGGGCTGTAGTAATAAGTAAGCTAGTGAGTGATCATTAAATAAGTGTCATTGACTCACCATGAGCAACTTATTAACTATTAACTATTAACTATTAACGAAGATGAGCTGGCACCTTGCTTTTGTCTCTAGTGAGGTAGTAATACAGGTAAACTAAAGAGTAGACAGTCACAAATCCATCGAGCGCAAACACACCGCTCCAACCATAGAACCACTCATAATCGTTGATACACACGTTGTATAAGAAGATGCCAACAAACATCGACTTCTCAAATGCACTGTAAATCATGGTCGATGTACGCAGCGACTTATATTTGGCCGAGAACATGAGTAGGATGCCAATACAGCCAACCATAACGCCCCAGTGCTGGTAAGTTCCCATAAGGTACTCTTTGTTCACCATCATGGTTTCGTTGTACGAGAACAGCGTTTGCATGCTCCAATCAGGCGCAAGAAAAGTAGAAAAAGCGGTTGCGGTTAAGAATCCTGTAACCATCAAATACGCTTTCATCGTTCGTTCAAAAAATCGTTCCAACATAAAAATAACGTCGTAAAAATAATTTCTTATAAATAACTTCTTGTAGATAAATTGGGTAATGACAGAAATGGTTTACTTGCCAAGCATGCTCATCACTGCGGTCTTTAATTCGTTGTCTTCTTTTGAAAACAGATGCTTAACTCGATGATCTAAGCCCGTTTCCAAGACTGTTTTGGCATGGGAGAAAGTAAGGAAACCTTCTTTACCGTGATAATTGCCCTGCCCTGATTCACCAATGCCACCAAACGGCGCGTCATCAACCGCTAAATGAAAAACACAGTCATTGATACACATTCCACCGGAATGAACTTGGTGTTTAACCTGAGCTTGTAAGCTCAAATCAAAGCTCATTAGATAGAGCGCTAACGGCCTTGGTTTGCTATTGATGACTTGGAACGCCTCTTCGATATTGCTATACGTAATCAAGGGTAATAGTGGGCCGAAAATCTCTTCGTTCATCACCTTGGATGACAGGCTTGGTTCAACAATCAGATGTGTCACCAGTCGTTGGCAATCTAAGTCCATCGCTTCGTCATGGCAGGCCACTGTTCGAGTTCCAGCTTGTCGTTCTTCATTCAACAAACCAACTATGCGGTCGCATTGACGAGGATTGATTAGGGACGTCAAACTCTCGGAATACACCCCTTCATCGAACAGCAATTGGTACTGTTTTTTATACTCTTGAATGAAAGATTCAACTTTCCCTTCAGGTAGCAATACATAGTCAGGAGCCACACACACCTGCCCGTTATTAAGGCTCTTACCATAAATGATTCGCTCAACCGCGATATCAATTGGCATGTCTTCTGCAACGATAACTGGTGACTTACCACCTAGCTCTAGCGTGACTGGAGTTAGCGTGTCAGCCGCTGACCTCATCACTTGGCGACCCACTTGGGTTGACCCCGTAAACAGAAGATGATCAAACGGCAACGCCGAAAATGCGGCTGCGATCTCTACCTCACCTTCAACCAAGCACACCTCATCGGATTGGAAGACTTCCGCCAATAGCGCTCTTAATACTTGGTTCGTCGCTGGGGTAAATTCACTCATCTTGATCATGGCGCGATTGCCCGCTGCCAACGCCGAAATAAGCGGGCCGACGGATAACATGATCGGGAAGTTCCACGGAGCAATGATCCCGACAACGCCTTTGGGTTGATAAACCACTTCAACACGAGAGGTTGAAAGCAAAGGGCCGGAATGACGAATCGAAGATGTCGACCAATGAGGTAAACACTCAATGCTGTGATCAATATTTCCGATGCAAGGCAATATGTCGGCCATCAAAGTGTCTTGTCGACTGCGGTGACCATAGTCCTCACTCACGGCTGAACACAAACGATCTGTGTAATCGATAAGCGCAGATTTCAGTGCAAGCAACTGCTCAATTCTCACCGATACCGCTGGCATCGGGTTCTGTGCAAAAGCTCCCTGCATGTTGTTCAACGTCATGGTCATTTGTGTTGGCGTCAATTCGTATTTCATACATCACCTCGTGGTTAAGATGAGCACACAATAATACAAAGCAGACCGGTCGGTCTATACTTTTATTGTCAGAGAATCGTCAATGCATTTTTGAATACAAATAAATAGGGTGGTTACAACGTAGGGTCAAAACCCAGGGCGATTTAAAATAGGAGGGTGTAACGAACAGGCGGTATAACGAGAAATCTCACATGGTGAGATCAAAAATGGCCGCTTAATGCGACCATTTAATAACTCTTTAAGTTTTTGTTTTAAATAAATAATTTAAAACTAACGTTAGCTTTTGGCTACGTTTGCAATGCCTTCAAGCTGAAGCACTGGAGCAGCGTCGATGTCTTCTGCGTTCATCATTGCTGATACACGCTGCATCGAAGAAAGCAGTAAGCTTTGCTCCCACGTCTCTAGGTTTTGGAATTTTTTAACGAAGTTATCTTGCAGCGGCGGTGGCGCATTGTTTAGCAACTCTTGACCTTTTTCAGTCAGGTTCGCGTGTACTTTGCGGCGGTCCGATGAACTGCGTACTCGTTGTACATAGCCATTTAACTCAAGACGGTCGATGATCGTCGTCGTCGTTGCTTGGCTTACATTGGTCTGATTAGACAATTCTTTGATCGTCACATTACCCATTTCTTGGATTGCTCTCATTAAGATTAATTGAGGGCCAGTCAAACCATACTCTTTACTCAGCTTCTTCGAGTGTAAATCGATAGCGCGAATAATTTGGCGAATAGCGACCAGGATTTCGTCATGTTTGTCCAAGATGCAGACCTTTGTACTAATATACTGTGAATGGTTTTACAGCGTCGAAGCGATGAAATGTCTCGAGTGATTACGTCACGCGCACTCGAATTACACTGTAAATTGATAAATTACTTCATTGATTTTTCCGCATTGTACTGATGTTCATACTATTCTCAATCTTTTCTATACCACTAAACTTGCGTGGTACGGCACTTTTGCTTAATGAAGGGGGAATGAAAGCTTCAATGAAGACAAAAATAATGAACCAGAGAATACAAACTCAAAGAATAATATATTTTAATAATCATAGAGGTAGAGAGATTTAACCCTCTCCACCCAATAAAAAACCAGCCTCAATAGCTAAGCTGAAAAACGAAATTTTACGCAGCGGTATTCATCTGAAAGTTACCCGTTAGCGCATTGTAAAACTCGCTGTTATCCAAAATCCCTACCAATTGATTGTTTTCAACCAACAGAATTGGGTGGTTACTGATCTGCTTAAGCTTAATCGCATCACGCATACCAATCTCCGGGCTTGTCACTACCACACTAGACGCGTTAATCGCGGTTAGGTCGTCAGACTCGCTCCACTCAACAAGCGCCAAAGTAGATTCACCTTTCACTGATAAAGCACCTTCACTCTGTTCAATCCAGAGATCTTTAGAATCGCAGATCTTCCAGCTTTCATTCTCTTGCGTCAGTGAATCAAGAGGCTGCATTAAAGAGCGACCTTTTAGCACATTCAATGGATTAGTGTGAGCAACGAAGTCTTTTACGTATTCGGTTTTTGGCGTCAGTACGATCTCTTCAGGCTTACCGTGTTGAATCAGTTTGCCTGACTCCATGATCGCAATGTTATTACCAATCTTCAGTGCTTCATCTAGGTCATGACTCACGAACAAAATCGTTTTGTTAAGCTTGTTTTGCAATAAAATTAGCTCATCTTGCAACTGCGCACGAATCAGCGGATCAAGCGCTGAAAACGGTTCATCCATAAGAAGAATGTCGGTATCCATCGCAAACGCGCGCGCTAGACCAACACGTTGCTGCATACCGCCAGAAAGCTCATGCGGATACTTGGTTTCCCACTCTGCCAAACCCACCATTTCAAGTTGTTCACGCGCTTTAGCACGACGAACATCTTTGGCTACGCCTTGCATTTCTAGACCAAACGCCACGTTGTCTAACACGTTTAACCAAGGCATTAGGGCAAATTTTTGGAACACCATAGAAACGCGGTGAGTACGAAGATGACGCAAGGTCGCTTCGTCGCACTGTTCACCTAAATCAACCTGCTTGTCTCCATCTTTGATCGCCAATGAGCCACGGCTGATCTCATTCAGGCCGTTAACTGCGCGAAGCAAAGATGATTTACCAGAACCAGACAACCCCATCAGCACACAAATCTCGCCTTCTTCAACGGTCAGCGACACATTATCTACGCCAACCACTTGGCCAGTCTCATCAATGATCTCTTGGCGAGTTTTACCTTGGTCGAGTAGCTCAAGCGCTTGTTTCGATTTATTACCAAACACAACATCGAGATTCTTAATGGTAATCGCGTCCATTGTCTTTTTTCCCTGAGAGTTAGACATGATTAAGCTTCCTTCTGGTTTGGTGTTTTGCACAAGCGATCAAGAATGATAGCGACTAATACAATCGCCAACCCGGCTTCAAAACCTTGTGAGATGTTCACTGTGTTCAATGCACGAACAACAGGTTTACCAAGTCCGTCAGCTCCGACAAGGGCGGCGATAACCACCATCGAAAGCGACAACATAATACATTGAGTTACACCCGCCATAATGCTTGGTAAGGCAGCCGGTAATTCCACTTTCATCAGCAATTTCATGCGGCTTGCACCAAACGCTTTACCCGCTTCAATCAACTCTTCAGGCACTTTGGTGACACCTAAGTAGGTCAAGCGAATTGGCGCGGCAATGGCAAATATGATGGTCGAGATTAAGCCAGGAACGATGCCCAAACCGAATAAAACCAAAGTCGGAATCAGATACACAAACGTTGGAACCGTCTGCATTAAATCAAGGATTGGACGCAAAACTGTATAGAGCCAAGGACGGTGAGCCGCCATGATGCCAACCGGTACGCCAATTAATACGGAAATCGTTGTCGCCGCAAAGACGAGAACAAAGGTTTCCAGCATTTCTTGCCAATAGCCGAGGTTAAGAATAGTCAGCAGTGCCGCGACCACAAAGATCACTAGCGAAGGTTTACGGTGTAAGTACCATGCAATCGCAGCAGTCATCACGATTGGCAGTGCAGGCGGCATCCACTTAAATACATCGACTAAAAACATAATGACGGTTTCTAGAAAAATCGAAATAGCGTCAAAGAATCCTGCTGCATTGATTGTTAGCCAATCAACACCCGCTTCCATCCATTGTCCGACAGGGATTTTGTTTTCCGTAATAAAATTCACAATATTGCCTTTTATTATGGGTGGGCTACTTCAAACCAATCGATAAATTGGCAAGCCCACCTTTATTATTTATGTAGCTGTTGAGATAGGTAGAACTAAGCTTTAACTTGCTTTAGGTATTCAGTAACGGCTTGAGTCGCTGATTCACCTTTATGCGTTTTTACGTTGTCTAACCAAGCTTCAACTTGTTGAGGGTTCTTGTTCAACCATTGTTGAGCCGCTTTTTCTGGCTTCACTTTTTGGTTAAGAATCTCTTCCATCAACTGGTTTTCCATCTCTAGAGTGAATTCTAGGTTTTGTAGAAGTTGACCGACGTTTGCGCACTCAGACAGGTAGTTTGAACGAACGTTGGTGTAAACATTCGCGCCACCGTAGTTAGGGCCGAAGAAGTCGTCACCGCCAGAAAGGTATTCCATTTCAACATTGCTGTTCATCGGGTGCGGAGCCCAACCAAGGTAAACAATCCATTGGCTACGACGTGCTGCGCGTGACACTTGAGACACCATGCCCGCTTCACTTGATTCCACTAGGCTGAAATCTTTCAAGCCAAACGCGTCTGAATCAATCATTGATTGGATTAGTCGGTTACCGTCGTTACCCGGTTCGATGCCGTAGATGCGGTCTTTAAATTTGTCGGCATGTTTTGCTAGGTCTGCGAAGCTTTTTACGCCAGAGTCGTACACATATTTTGGTACAGCTAGTGTGTATTTTGCGCCTTCAAGGTTGGCACGAACGGTTTCAACCGTGCCCGCTTCACGGTACTTAGCAATATCGCCTTCCATGGTTGGCATCCAGTTACCTAGGAATACATCAATATCGCCGTTCGCCATTGAAGAGTAAGTCACCGGTACTGAAAGTAGGTCGGTTTTGGTTTTGTAACCAAGGCCTTTTAATAGTTCAGAAGTAACGGCGGTTGTTGCGGTAATGTCAGTCCAGCCTACATCAGCGAAGCGAACGTTTTCACATTGCTGTGGTTCAATAGAAGCGTTAGCACCAAATGCAAATGAACTAATGGCTAGTGCTGTTAACGTTTTAGTGGTCATGTTCTGAATATTTAGAGTCGTCATAATGGTTCCTTTTTATCTTTCCTTTTTCTGCTCGATATCAACACCGATAGAGAGCAGTTCTTCTGACTTTTGACTAATTTTTGTTGTTACTTTTTGCTTTTTCTATTTTTGAACTACTTTCTATTTTTGAACTAATAACAGAGGCTTACGCTTCTCTTACTGGTTTATTTATTCTTTGCTTCTCTTGCCACTCAGGTGCAATCCACACTGGAACGTCCTGCGCTTTGAGCATTGGCTTACCCAAAATCAAATCGGAAGCACGCTCGGCAACCATAATGGTCGGGGCGTTCAAATTACCGTTTGGAATGATTGGGAAAACCGATGAGTCGACAACACGTAAATTATCGACACCGCGAACGCGACACTCTTCATCAAGCACCGCCATTGGGTCGTTATCTGAACCCATTTTGCAGCCACAAGAAGGGTGATATGCACTTTCAACGTTCTGCTTAACCCATTCATCAATCGCTTCATCAGAAGTAATATTTAGACCCGGCTGAATCTCTTTTCCTCGATACACATCCATCGCAGGTTGAGACAAAATCTCACGCGTCAGACGAATACAATCACGCCAATCTTGGCGATCTTGTACAGTCGAGATGTAGTTGAAAATGATCTCTGGCTTGGCATGCGGATCAGCAGAAGTGATCGCTACCGTACCGCGACTCTCTGGCTTGTTAGGCCCAACGTGTACTTGGAAACCGTGACCATCAAAGGCCGCTTGCCCGTCGTAACGCATCGCTGCTGGCAGGAAGTGATATTGAATGTTTGGCCACTTCAATCCTTTGCGAGAACGAATGAACGCGCACGATTCAAAGTGGTTAGTGGCACCAAGGCCTTTACGAGTCAGAATCCATTCCGCGCCAATCATGCCCTTGCTGACCAAACCAAGCTTGCTGTTGAGCGTGATGGGTTCGTTGCAGTGATATTGGAAGTACACTTCTAAGTGATCTTGAAGGTTTTCACCGACACCGCTCAGTTCGTGTTTCAGCTCAACGCCAGCCTTTTCAAGCACCGCTTTCGGGCCGATACCAGAAAGCTGCAGCAGTTGAACAGAACCGATAGAACCCGCAGAAGAGATCACTTCTTTGTTCGCCACAGCCACCTGGGTATTTCCTGACTTTTCAAACTCGACACCGACGGCTTTCAAGCCCGATTGACCATTTGAGTCTTGTCCTTCAAGTAGGAAACGACGCGCCACGATACCTTTCTTCAAGGTCAGGTTTGAACGCTTCAATGCTCGACGTAGATAAGCGTTAGAGGTTGAGGCTCTAACACCCTTGTCTACCGTCATATGCATAGTGCCGAAGCCTTCTTGCTGGTAGCCGTTGTAGTCGTTGGTTTCTGGGTAACCGGCGTCTTTACCTGCATCGATGAACGCTTGGTAAAGCGGGTTGAGCTCCATATCGTTACCATTACAAGTGCCGACAGGGCCATTGTCACCACGGTATTCATCACCGCCTTTGTTCCATGATTCAGCGCGGCGGAAGTAAGGCAAGCATGCTTGATAGTTCCAACCCGCTGCACCCTCTTCTTCCCATTGGTCAAAATCACACGCGTGGCCACGAACATAAACCATGCCGTTGATCGATGAGCTGCCGCCTAACACTTTGCCACGTGGGCAGTGCAGTTCACGTCCATCAAGGCCCGGTTCTTTCTCTGTTTCAAATTGCCAAGCGTACTTTTCAGTATTCATTGGGTAAGAAAGCGCGGTTGGCATTTGGATAAAAATACTCTTATCCGTGCCACCAGCTTCCAGTAATAAAACGCTATGTTCACCGCTTTCCGTTAGCCTATCCGCTAACACACAGCCGGCCGAACCCGCGCCGACGATAATATAATCGTAGCGTTGTTCCATGTTTTGATTTCCCTGAGATGAGTCAGTAGGGCTAGCTCTGTTAAGCTAACCCATAAAATTGAGTGTTACGCGTTAGGCATAAGGGCTGGCGTAGTCGCCAAGTTCAATAAGAATGCTCTTAGTCTGCGTATAGTGAAGTAGAGTTTCTGGTCCATTTTCACGGCCAATACCCGAAAGCTTGTAACCCCCAACTGGCATTTCTGCTGGTGAGTCACCCCACGTATTAACCCAACAAATACCCGCCTGCATTTGGTGAATAACACGGTGCGCACGAGAAAGGTTTTGCGTGAACACACCAGCCGCAAGGCCGTATTTGGTGTCGTTTGCACGGCGAATCACATCGTCTTCGTCCGAAAACTTCAACACTGACATCACAGGGCCGAAGATCTCTTGTTGAACGTGAGGCATGTTGTCTTCGCAATCCACAAACACGGTTGGGATAACAAAGTTACCGTTTTCGAGGCCGTTATCTGTCACTTGATAGCCGCCCGTCAGCAAGGTTGCACCCGACTGTTTAGCTAGCTCAATGGCTTCAAGAACTTTTGAAAGGTGTTCTTTAGAAATCAACGCGCCGATCTGAGTATCCATGTCCATTGGATCACCAATGATCAGCTTCTCAGTGCGTGTTTTAAGTTGGTCGATGAATGCGTTGTAGATGTTTTCGTGTACATAAACTCGGGTACCGTTAGTACACACTTCGCCTTGGGTGTAGAAGTTAGCAACCATCGAAGCGGAAACTGCATCATCCAATTTCGCATCATCAAACACGATCATCGGTGACTTGCCGCCAAGTTCCATGGTGACTGATTTCAGCGTCTTAGCGCTGTCTGCCATTACCGCTTTACCGGTACCGGTTTCGCCCGTGAACGACACTTTTGCGATCTCTGGGTGCGCCGTTAGCATTTGACCAACACGGTAATCACCCTGAACCACGTTAAACACGCCATCAGGAAGACCAGCTTCAGTAAAGATTTCTGCAAGCTTGAGCGACGTTAGCGGCGTTTCTTCTGAAGGTTTGAAAATCATCGCGTTACCCGCGGCCAATGCCGGAGCCGATTTCCACATCGCGATTTGAATGGGGTAGTTCCACGCGCCAATGCCCGCACAAATGCCTAGCGGCTCGCGGCGAGTGTAGAAAAATTGAGATTCGCTCAGCGGCTGTTGGTCGCCTTGTAGCGTTGGAGCCAAGCCAGCAAAGTATTCAATAACATCAGCGCCAGACGCCACATCTACTTCAATCGCTTCTTGCAGCGGCTTGCCCGTATCAACAACCTCAAGGTTTGCAAGGTCATTATTTCGAGCTCTAAGTATTTCCACTGCCTTCAAAAGAATACGGCTGCGTTCCACGGCGGTCATTGCTGACCATACCGCAAATCCGCGCTTCGCAGATTCAATAGCACTGTCGACATCCGCTGAAGATGCTTGGCCTAAAGTCGCGATAGGTTCGCCGTTTGCAGGGTTAATGCTATCAAAGGTTTCACCAGAGGTTGCTTTAACCGCTGCGCCATCAATGTATAACGAGTTCATTTCCATTTGAGATTCTGACTTAATTATTGTTATTAGACTCTACTGGTCTATATGTGAGTATTGGGTGCGAATAGTGGTCGTTCTAGCTCTAGGTCTGCTCTAGGTCTAGGTCTAGGTCTAACGCTACCACTGCGATCTATTTGCTGTGACACGAGTAGAACGTAAGTTGTTTATCTAGATAATCATTGATGATGGCACGCGCCTTTTGAGCATCGATACCATCTGGGTTTAATGTGCCTCTCAGCCACAAACCATCAATCAGAGACGCAATCCCGTGAGCAACGAGATCCGCTTGTTCATGATTCAAAATACCTTTCAACTCAAGACGTAAGTGTGAAATCAAACGTTTTTCATTCACACGTTGCAGTCTTTTCAGCTGCTCGTCATGCATTGAATATGACCAAAATGCCAACCACGCCTTCGCGACCTTATTTTCTGCTTGATAACCTTCGAAGTTGCCATCGATGATCGCGTTAATTCTCTGTTGGTGAGCATCAACAGGAAGTGCTTTTAGTGACGTGGTGATGGTATTGGAAAGTTGACGAAGGATTTCACGCATGGTCTCTTCGAGCAGCCCATGCTTTCCGCCAAAATAGTGATTAATAATGCCAGTGGAGACTCCCGCTTCTTTGCTGATCAACGCAATACTCGCGGCATGCAAACCCACTCGATCAATCACCGTCATGGTGGCTTGAACAAGCTGTGGTTTACGTATATCGGGCATCCCAACCTTCGGCATTTCTCAGTCCTTTTATTTTATATTGAACGTTCAGTTAAATATAAAATGACAGAAATTTAGTTAGGGTTCAAATGATTATTTAAAACAAACCCGTAACAATACAGCATTCAAAACAACAAAAATCATTATGAAACAACAGCTTAAATATCATTTAGAGCACTAACGAAAACAATTAAAGATTTGAGGTGTGATAGTTATTGGTCAAATGTTTTTGCTTAGAAAGTTCAAGAATCAATCAGTGAGAGTCCTTGTAGAAACTTTTTGGGGAGGGAGTGGAAAGTAAGTATCAAGGAATTTTCATACTGAAATTTAAGACAAGGAAATCCACAATCAACACAGGTAACGAATCAAAAAATGAACAAAAAAGGTTGGCGACAACAGCGTCATCACCAACCTTCTCAGTCGTTTCTAATGTTATTGCAAGCCTAAGCTACTCAATGCGTGTGATAAAACCGTATTTATCTGACTCAGCGTTAGTCACCCAGTGTTCGCCAGAAGCCGGAGCAGAATCCAACGTGAAGATATAGAAGTCGATTCCTTTGTCTCCCATTACCTTTTTAAAGTAGGTCGTTTGCTTGCGATGGCTTTCGTTCGTGTATGGGAAGTCTTTGGCTGTTTTATCATCCTCAGCCCAACTGTGCACACCAACCTGCTTATTAAGCTCAATGGCTTTAGTGGTATCTGCTCGTTGCAAAACTCGCGGGTTACCCGCAGCGAAAAGATCCGTGCCGCCAGAGAACACCGACCCCGTAGGCGTTACGATCGTCGTCATGTTGTTACTGTGGATCATGCGACCGGTGTACATATTGATATCATCGTCGGCACTTCCACCAATATGGTTGGTAAACTTCAACGTCATCTCACTGCCTTGATACAATTTCACGATATCAAAAAGCTGAGAATAGGTTGATGCGCCTAGAGTGGAAGTAATGCGATCAACAGCGCCAGTCTCGTTGAGCACATCACGGTAAAAAGCGTTGAAAGCAAACGAGGTGGTTATCGTTACCTTGTTCCCACTTTTAGTGTTACTCAGAATGGTAGACCCAAGGCTAGTCACGTATTGAACCAGTTCATTGTGATACTCAAGCTCGACGGGCTTATGAGTATTCGTCGTCGTGTTAATTAACGTGGTGTCATTGCCGATTGAGCGTTGAGCCGCACCACAATCAAACACGTCCAAACCCTTGCTCTCTGTGTAGATACCGCAGCTATCAAATCCTGCATCAGGGAGGTACAGATCCACACTTTGACCTAAACTATCCGCAAGCCTAACCACTTTTTGCTTATCACTAATATCTTCCGCAAACAGAACGATTTCATACTGCACACCGTTGTAAGCAAGTTTTATGGATTCTTGGACCTCTTGTCGCTCTTTATACAACTCACCCAGTTTCGCTGATGAAAATACGTAATCCGCTTGAGGTTTTGCTTGCACTTTGGTGGCAGCTTTACCTGAGTTAGAGCTTGAATTACAGCCCGCTAACAGAATCAAAGGTAACGCCAGTAATGCATTTCTATAGTCGTTCATACCGTTATTCCCAAAATGTTTGATGGGAAAATTCTATTGTTTAGCGCTGAATTTATCTGCCGTGGAAATGTATGAGAATGTCGAGCCTATTTGAACGATGTTTTTTATTTTCCTATAAATGCCAATTCATCATTGAACTAACTTATAAAGTGTTTAATCATTCGCTTTAGGTATTTGGCGAAGCATCTGAACTTATATGCAATAGCGTATAATCGTAATGGTTCATCACGACGAAGACTCGCTCACCTAATCTCAATAAGTGAAACGCACGACAAGGCTGATAATGGAATGACAAAACCTAAAATGATCATCGTGGAAGACGATTTGAAACTTCAGAAAATGTTGCAGGACTACTTCGTCGCGCAAGATTTTGATGTCACGGTGTTGGACGATGGCAGTGATGCCGCACACACCATCCTCACGGAGCAACCTGACATCGTACTGCTGGATTTGATGCTTCCTGTAACTGATGGACTTACAATCTGCCGACAGACGCGTACGCACTATAAAGGTAAAATCTTGATGCTCACTGCTAGCGATGACGACTTTGACCACGTCGCTGGTTTAGAGACAGGGGCTGATGACTATGTCACCAAGCCAATCAAACCAAGAGTTCTGCTGGCCAGAGTTCGTTCGCTATTACGCCGCCAAGACACCAATACCGCTTCAGTCGATGACTCAGACACCCTTCAGTTCGATCAACTCGTTCTGAAAAACACTTATAAGAAGTGTGAACTTTCAGGTGCGGTTTTATCACTCACTGACAGCGAGTTTGACCTACTTTGGTTATTGGCAAGCAACCCAGACACGCCGTTATCTCGTGACTACTTGACGCAAACATTGCGCGGGATTGAGTACGACGGAATAGACCGGACGATTGACAACAAGGTTGTACGTCTAAGAAAGATTTTGGGCGACGACCACACACCAGCAGAGAAAATTCAGACCATTCGCGGGAAGGGTTACTTATTTGTTTCGACCGCCTGGCGTTAACCTCGCTCAATACGAGCGTAATAAAAGAGAGCGATTATGCGACGTATCTTTTTGGAGTCCTTAATAGGGCTGTTAGTTTGCTTTATGGCCGGCCTTGTCGCCTACGAGATTAGCGTCTATCAGCTCAATACCGACTACGAATATGTACTGGAAGATTACGAAGCAGCTGCCCACCAGCAATTGATCGAGAATATCGCTAAAAATCAAGGTCTTGAATCGGCCCATCAAGCGATAAACCAGTTTGTAGAAACCACACGAAATAAATTGGTTACATTTAGCCCAGACGATGAAATACCTAGCCCCGTTTCAGAGTTCTTCAGCACGAATCCAAATACCTTTGTTTTTCACGATGATGAACGGGACCTATGGTTTCGCTTAGCAAGCAGTGACAATACCTATCACTACCTCCCCAACAGTGAAGCGTTCGTTAGGCAAAAAATAGAGTTGGAGGATGACCTCATTTGGTTATTCTTTTTAGCGAGCTTTATCTTATATGGCTTATGTCATCTATTTATTATCTTCCGCCGAGTCAAAAAGCTTGAGTCTGCCACTCTGCGTTTTGCTGAAGGGGATCTCTCCACACGAGCCGAGACTTCAAGCAGTGTTGCGATTGGTTCACTGAACAAATCCTTCAACCTGATGGCCGACAGAATTCATCGCTTAGTTGAAAGTAATCGCTCACTCACTAATGCTGTCGCTCATGAACTGCGTACGCCAATATTCCGTATTCAGTGGCAAGCTGAAATGTTGAAAGACACTCAGCTAAACGAAGAGCAGGAGCGTACGATAGAGAGTATTGTCGAAGACACGGAAGAGATGGAAAAGATGGTCGATGAACTATTGTATTACGCCAAACTCGATAGCACTGACCTAGAAAACTTAAAAAAGCCATTAGAGATTCGAGACTTTCTCGACCACGCAATGGCGCGTTGGAACAAAGACACTCAGCTCAACATCGACCTATCGCTACCAGAGCAACCTAGCTCAATAATGGCGGATGAAACGCTATTTAACCGAGCACTAGATAACCTAGTGCGTAACGCAATGAAATTCGCACGTTCGCAAGTGTCGATTGAAGCAAGCGTGCATCAAGATAAGCTACAGATCGCGGTACATGATGATGGTGATGGCGTGGCACAAGAACATCAAGCTCGCCTGTTCGAACCCTTTTACGTTGGCGACAAAGCGCGTAACAAGGCCAAGAGCGGCCATGGTTTAGGGCTTTCTATCGTCGAAAAGATCTGTGCTCAACATAGCGCGACCGTAGAGGTTGGTCAGAGCCAAACCTTAAAGGGGGCGGTATTCACCATAACCATTCAGCTATGTAATGATTCAACTGACAAACCCATACAGTAACTACAAAACACCTCTGGAATAATGTTCAACATCGGTCGGGAGATGCTGTCTCCCAATGAACCTATTGAATCTAAATTCCAATCTTTCTTAAGGTGTTTGTATGAAAAAGTTATTAGTTGTTTTAGGCATTGTTTCTCTAGCGGGTTGTTCTGGTATCAGCCACAACGAAGAAGTGTACACAGCGCACGCAGAGAGCTTCAACATTGTCGGTTTCCAAGTGCCAGGTAACACTCAAGACCGCGCAATGGAATTAGTACCTGAAGGTGCAACGGTTGATACGATTCGCTCAACAAACTCTGATACGAGCTCTGTTCTGGGTATCATCAACCGTATTATCGGTATCGACTACGTACAAGTTGGCGGTAAAAAGCAGTAATTCGCTATAGTGACGTTAGCCACGTACCATAATTAAGTGTCGCAGTTGCCTACCTATATTCAGTAGCCTGCACAAACTAAGTTAGTCTAAGCCAGTGACCCGTCGCTGGCTTTTTTCATCCAGCAGATTTTGTGCTCTGTGCCAAACAAGTGCCCGATTCCCCTTCCCTCTTTTAACTAACAATTCGAAAAATAAGCCGAAAAGTCTTCGATTTCTTATCAAAATTGCCCCTAAATTCGCTAAATGGCCTTCTGTTTAAAGTGACACTTTCAAATCGTTGATCCTTCTATCAACCCAGAATCCGTTAATTGAGGCACAGATCAATTTACTCGAAAATCTTAATTTCCAAGAGAAATAAACACTTAATAAAAGTGTCACGATTTTATAAATAAACATATAGGTGCGTTCAAAAATAAACAGAAATGATAACTATCTGTAAATACGAGAAATATAAGTTTCATGAATAAAAGAGATCATTGCCATGCTACTAATTAATCAGATCGAATGATGTAAATTCGCTGTGATTAATTTGTTACGTTTTCTTGGATTTTACATGGAAAGAGAAAACAACAATGAAAATAAGAAAACGTTTAGTTGCCGTTGCTATAGCCAGTGCTATGTCTTTGTCAGTGCATGCAAGTGAATCCGTTCAAATCGATCAACCGATCAACTTTACTAGCTTCTCTGGGTTAAACGCTCAGTTAGGAGTCAGTAACGCCTCTAGCTTCAAGATGGTGAAAGAAGTAAACCTGAAAAAGCGTGGTATCTATAAAGTTAAGATCCAGCAGAACATCTGGGGAACACCGGTATGGGGACATTACCTAAATGCCACCCAAAGTGTCCAAGGTGGCGCACTTAAGTCCGTTCAAGGTCGCTACCTTAAAACAACGACCTTAGAGCGATCTTTTGTTAAGCCATCAATCAACAGCGCTCAAGCGGTTGAACTCGCAAGTAAAGATCTAAAGACTCAAGGCTTAACCAGCAAATCTCTAGACAACGTTCAACATCAGCTATTTATCTATCAAGGCTCTGTGAAGCAAGGCATCGGACAGCAAAGCGTAGATAAAACACGACTAGTGTACGTTGTCTCTTACCTAGTAGAAGGCAGTGAACAGCCGACTCGACCGTTCACCATGCTAGACGCGCACACAGGCGAAGTCATCGACCGCTGGGAAGGTATTGCCCATGCTCAGATCGGTACTGGCCCTGGCGGCAACGAAAAAACCGGCATGTACGAATACGGCACCGACTACCACTACCTTGATGTTCAAGAAGTGGGCACAGAGTGTGTAATGGAGTCTGAAAATGTCGTTACCGTTGACCTTAATGGCGCGACCGACGGCGACACCACTTACAGCTATGAATGTCCTCGTAACGAATATAAAGCCGTGAACGGCGCATTCTCACCACTCAACGATGCCCATTACTTTGGCAACATCGTGTTCGATATGTATAAAAACTGGTTCGACACAGCGCCACTCTCCTTCAAGCTCATGATGCGTGTTCACTACGGTGAAAACTACGAGAATGCATTTTGGGACGGCAGAGCCATGACCTTTGGTGATGGGGAGAGCTTCTTTTACCCGCTTGTTAGCCTAGATGTATCAGCCCATGAAGTGAGCCACGGTTTCACTGAGCAAAACTCAGGTTTGATCTACGCAAACCAATCGGGCGGTATGAACGAAGCCTTCTCTGACATGGCCGGTGAAGCCGCAGAATACTATATGAAAGGCACCAACGACTGGATGGTCGGACGCAATATCTTTAAAGGCGAAGGTGCGCTGCGTTACATGGACGATCCATCACGCGATGGCTCTTCAATCAACAACGCATCCGAGTACTACGATGGCTTAAACGTGCACTACAGTTCGGGCGTGTTCAACAAGGCCTTCTACCACCTTGCAACCACGCAAGGCTGGGATACTAAAAAAGCGTTCGAGCTTTTCGTGCTATCCAACCAAATCTACTGGTCAGAAAACAGTGACTTCTGGCAGGGTGCTTGTGGCGTGAAAAACTCGGCAACCGACCTTGGCTACAATGCCGATGACGTTGTTTCTGCGTTTAACTTAGTGGGTGTATCACCGTGTGGCGAACCACCACTTCCACCAGAACCGGAATATCAACGCCTTGAAAACGGTGTTGAAGCCGCAGTTGCTGGTGAAACAGGCTCAAAAACTTACTTCGATATCAAAGTACCAGAAGGCCAAGACAAGCTAACGATTGATCTTGCTGTGTCTACTGGTGATCCGGATATGTATGTCGGTCTCATAGACAGGATCTTAAGAGCTAACTTGTTTATTTAGATAGAAAAAAGGCTTCAT
>NZ_JBGOOD010000030.1:0-58863 GCF_041439475.1 Vibrio sp. 1S139 | reverse complement strand
GGGTTAACAAAGACATCATGATAAACCATCTAGAGCAGATATCTAAAGTCACAGAAAAAGACCGTCATTCAGTGGTAATAATGGATGGCGCAGGATGGCATACCGATGATATTGCTAACCCATTTGATAATGTCAGTATTATCAAATTGCCGCCATACTCACCAGAGCTTAACCCTATAGAGCAAGTGTGGAGTTGGTTAAGGCAACACTATCTAGCAAACCAAAACTTCATTGATTATAACGATATTGTTTCGAAGGTCTGTAGCGCTTGGAATGGATTTCTTGAGTGCAAAGATCGCGTCACAAAAATGTGTACAAGAGATTGGATTGACCTGATCAGTTAATTTTCCGGATTGGTATCACTCCGAGATGCGAGTACGCTGCGCTCCGGGATACGAAGAGCGAGTGCTAAAAACAAAAAAGGATTGACGCAATACGCCAATCCCTAAGTTTTTTTCGAAGACCGAATTTCAAATCTACTTATAAATGCACAGCATGTTCAAGTAGCTATCCGTTAAGCTTGAAAGCTCTTCTGGCGTTTCTACACGTTTCGCTTGGATGAATAGCGAGTAGCAAATGCCGTGGAATAGATTCGCTAGATGTTTAGGGTCGTGATCGTCACAGACTTCGCCGCGTTCAATCGCTTTGCTAAACATGTTTTGTACTAACATTTGGTTAGTGCGGTTAGTTGTTACGAATAGCGGCCATACTTCATCACGAGTCGAAGCGCTCCATTCGAACCACACGTTTAACCAATGGCTATCTTGAGCCACTAACGTCACCATTTCAGTCGCAATATTATGTAGGTTTTGTTTTGCGTGAATATCCAGATCGATATTGTCTGAAAGGAAGTTAGAGAATTGGCGTACAACGTGATTTAGTACTTCATCAACCAGATCTTCACGGGTTGGGAAGTAGTTAAATACCGTTGCGACAGACACCTGAGCGATGTCTGCAATATCAGCGTGTCCACCACGACCGATGCCGCGGCGAGAGAATACCTCAAGAGCGATTTCCATCAATTGAAGTTTTCTTTTTAAAGGTGAAAGCCTAGTTCTAGGTCTCTTAGATATTGAGTCCATTTTATTTTCCTTGCCAACGAAATTTTTATATTAATGATTTTATTATTATTTAAGCCAAGATGAGTGTAATGGTGCATATGCGAATGGTCAATCCTTTCAGCTTGTTTTATAGACAGTTACATCAAACTTGATACATAAAGCGTGATCCACATTGATGTGAAAGGAGACGAGTATTGGATAAGGCACCAGCGCACATTTCGTGGAGAATCTGACAGTAAATTCGAACCATAAGGTGGTGTGGGTATTTGAGCAGTGCTAGACTTACGCACAAAATTGAGCGACACAACTGACGAAACTGTCAACATTCGTCGCAATCACCAAATAGAATGAGAGCAGTATGAAGCATACAGTTGAAGTCATGATCTCTGAGCAAGAAGTTCAGGATCGAGTGAACGAACTAGGCAAACAGATCACGGAACACTACAACGGTAGTGAAGATCTAGTTTTAGTTGGCTTATTGCGTGGATCTTTTGTCTTTATGGCAGATCTTGCTCGTGCTATCGATTTAACTCACCAAGTTGATTTCATGACCGCGTCTAGCTACGGCAACGGCATGGAAAGCTCACGTGATGTTCGTATTTTGAAAGATCTTGATGATGATATCCAAGGTAAAGACGTTCTACTTGTAGAGGATATTATCGATACAGGTAACACGCTGACTAAAGTAAAAGAGATTCTGAGCCTACGTGGTCCTAAGTCTATCGAAATTTGTACGCTATTAGACAAGCCTTCTCGCCGTGAAGTGACTGTCGATACAAAATGGATTGGTTTTGAGATCCCAGACGAGTTTGTTGTTGGTGTTGGTATCGACTACGCACAAAAATATCGTCACCTACCGTACATCGGTAAGGTAGTACCTCAAGAGTAATCATTACGCTTGTGGTTTAGAAGTCATTAAAAAGCCCGCTTGATGCGGGCTTTTTGTATATATGACGGAATGGGTTAGCTTTGTTGACTAAGAAGAGGCGTCGTTAAGATCTTGTTTAATGCATCTAAGTGACTGTTCTCTAAAGTATCGTTACTTGAGCAACGTACGCCAAGGTCCTGTAGCTTGCCATCGCCAATACCATAAACCACACCATGGATTTCAACGTCTTGGCCACGCTCCCACGCATTTTGCATAATGGTTGAGTTACCTAGGTTATAAACCTGTTCTGCGACGTTAATTTCGCATAACTTGTCACCCCATTGCTCACGAGGAAGCCCCTCGATTTGCTTGCGGTATTTTAGGTAATTGTCACGGATGTGCAGTAACCAGTTGTTGATAAGACCAAGTTTAGGGTTATCAATCGCCGCGTTAACACCGCCACAACCGTAGTGACCACAGACAATAATGTGTTTCACTTTAAGCACATCTACTGCGTACTGAACAACAGATAGACAGTTTAGGTCTGTATGAACCACTTGGTTGGCCACGTTTCGGTGAACAAACAGTTCTCCAGAATATAAGCCAGTCAGGCGCTCGGCTGGAACTCGGCTATCTGAACAACCTATCCATAGAAAACCAGGGCTTTGACCCTCTTCAAGCGTTGTAAAATACTCAGGTCTTTCAGAGCGAATTTCTTCAGACCATTTGGAATTGTTCTCAAAAAGCTGTTTTATTTCTGGCATCTTGCTTCTTACATCCCTCAATTAAGATGCTTAACTATACACAATGTTACAAATTCAATCTCGTAAAAACTGCGTCAAAATGTACTCATCTGACGTGTTCTAGTACGGAAAATCATAAACTTAGCCCACTATCAATAATCCGGTTATAAGACATGAATAATGTGATTGAATTAACACTTTCTGAACACTTGATACATTTGCTAAAGTGATAAGGTTTGTCATTTCATCATCAGGAAGGTGTGTTTTGTTTGGAAGTCGTTTTACGGATATCAATCTCAAAGGGGATATGTTTGGCGGTGTAACTACAGCCATCATCTCGTTACCTTTAGCATTGGCATTTGGTGTTGCTTCTGGCGCGGGAGCTGAAGCTGGCTTGTGGGGCGCCATTATGGTTGGCCTATTTGCAGCATTGTTTGGCGGTTCGAGTAGTTTGATATCTGAACCTACCGGCCCGATGACGGTGATCATGACTGCCGTAATGACGAGTATGGTTGCTAAATATCCTGAAACGGGTATGGCAATTACCTTTACTGTCGTGATGATGGCCGGTGCATTCCAGATATTACTTGGTACGTTAAAGCTAGGAAAATACGTCACTTTGATGCCATATAGCGTGATCTCCGGATTCATGTCGGGCATTGGCGTTATTCTGATTATCTTGCAGCTGTCTCCATTGTTAGGGCATGCCGCTCCATCCGGTGGTGTAATGGGCACGCTCTCTGCTTTACCTGATACGCTAGCAAACTTAAAAGTGAGTGAGCTATTTCTAGGTGCTCTGACACTCGGTATTCTTTTTGGCTTCCCCGCTAAGTATCGTAAGTATGTGCCTGCTCAACTGGTCGCGTTAGTGGCTGTAACGCTCTTGTCCGTCATTATTTTTGATACCGACTCTATTCGCCGTATTGGTGAAATCCCAGCTGGTTTACCTTCCCTCGTTATCCCTACGATCAGCGCTGAACAGTTTACTACTATGGTTATCGATGCCTTGGTGCTTGGTACATTAGGTTGTATTGATACGCTTTTGACCGCGGTTATCGGAGATTCATTGACTCGTAAAGAGCATGACTCAGACAAAGAGCTTCGTGGCCAAGGCATTGCCAATATGATCTCTGGCCTGTTTGGTGCACTACCTGGCGCGGGTGCCACTATGGGGACTGTAACCAATATTCAGGTGGGAGCGCGTTCTCCGCTTTCAGGTGTTATTCGAGCTTTAGTACTTGCGCTCGTGGTATTGGTTGCAGGTGGTTTAACAGAACCGATTCCTATGGCAGTGCTGGCTGGTATCGCGATGTATGTTGGTTTCAATATCCTAGATTGGAGCTTTATCCAGCGCGCGCACAAGGTTAGCTATGCCGGCATGGGCGTGATGTACGGCGTGATGCTATTGACTGTGTTTGTTGACTTGATTATTGCCGTTGGACTGGGTGTGTTTATCTCGAATATTCTGATTATTGAAAGATTGAGCCGAGAGCAAGCCAGACAAGTTAAGGCGATCAGTGATGGTGATGATGAAGACGATATCCCATTGACTGATAGCGAACGTCAGTTACTCGATAGTGCCAATGGTAAGGTGCTATTCTTCTACCTATCAGGGCCGATGATATTCAGCGTTTCAAAGGCGATTTCACGTCAGCACTCAAGTATCTCTGACTATGAAGCGATGATTCTAGACCTGACAGATGTACCTATGATTGATGTCACTGTTGGCCTAGCGCTAGAGAATGCGATTAAAGATGCATTGGATGCGCAGTGTGAGGTGTATCTGCTGTGTCCTAATGAGAATACTCGTCAACAACTAGAGAAGTTCCACGTGATTGACCTAGTACCTGAATCCAACACTTATCGATTCAGATATGAAGCCCTGACGGCAGCAACAAGCTATGTCGACAGAGATGAGCATCAATTTGAGTCAGTTTAATTTTTCAGTAATAAGCTGATATGAATAAGCCATAGACGCTCACTTCAAGACTGATCATTAATGCCGTTAAGTGAATCACTTAGCGGCATTTTTATATTTATTGAACGTTGATTTAGTCTTCACCTAGCCAAGACGCTTATTTGTTTTCGAAAGAAACTCTCACACGATATTTGTATTAATCGTCAATCAACGATAAACTTGTTTGCAAAATGGCCGAGTTAACAAGTTTGGGTTAGTTTTCTGCTAGCTCGTTTTAAGCATTACTCTCTTCCTCAAGCTCGGTCGTCTACATCTTATCTATAGCAAATGGCAGTCTATCTCTATGTATGCATTAGAAATTGAGCAATTAAGAAAAACTTATGCTGGGGGCTTCGAGGCTCTTAAGGGCGTTAGTTTACAAGTAGAAAAAGGCGACTTTTACGCACTACTTGGTCCCAATGGTGCGGGTAAATCAACCACCATTGGTGTTATCTCTTCACTGGTAAATAAAACGTCAGGCAAGGTTAAAGTGTTCGGCTACGACATTGATACCGATCTGGAATTGGCGAAGCAGAACTTAGGCCTTGTGCCTCAAGAGTTTAACTTTAACCCGTTTGAAACCGTTGAACAGATCGTGCTGCAACAAGCGGGTTATTACGGCGTGCCAAAAGCATTAGCGAAAGAGCGAGCGAAAAAGTACCTATCTCAACTCGATCTGTGGGAAAAGCATGGCGAACGCGCGCGTAACTTGTCTGGTGGTATGAAGCGTCGTTTGATGATCGCGCGTGCATTGATGCATGAACCTCATTTGTTGATCCTTGATGAACCGACAGCAGGCGTTGATATTGAACTACGTCGTTCAATGTGGGAATTCCTAAAAGAGATCAATGAGAAGCAGGGCATTACCATTATCTTGACCACGCACTACCTAGAAGAAGCAGAAATGCTGTGTCGCAACATTGGTATCATCAATCGCGGTGAGCTGATTGAGAACACAACAATGAAAGCGCTGTTGGGCAAATTGAGTGCTGAGACCTTTATTCTGGATCTGGAAGAGGGCACGACTGAACCTAAGCTTGAAGGCGTGAATAGCCAAGTGATGGTCAATGGCTCGCTAGAAATCGAAATCGACAAGAACCTAGGTTTGAATACCATCTTTGCTCAATTGAGCGAGCAACAGGTTAAAGTCCTCTCTATGCGTAACAAAGCAAACCGTCTAGAAGAGCTATTTGTGAGTATCGTCCGTGAGGGGAGTAAATAATATGTACAGCCTATATTGGACCGCTTTCTGCAGTTTGTTGACCAAAGAGATCAATCGCTTTACTCGTATCTGGGTGCAGACTCTGGTGCCGCCAGCGATTACCATGACGCTTTACTTCATCATCTTCGGTAACCTGATTGGTGCGCGTATTGGTGAAATGAACGGCTTTAGCTACATGGAATACATTGTTCCCGGTCTGATCATGATGTCGGTGATCACCAACTCATATTCCAACGTTGCTTCATCGTTCTTTAGTGCCAAGTTCCAGAAGAACATTGAAGAGCTGCTTGTAGCGCCTGTTCCTAACTACGTGATTATCGCCGGCTTCGTAATGGGTGGTGTGGTTCGTGGCTTGTTAGTGGGTACCATAGTAACCTTCGTGTCGTTGTTCTTTGTCGACTTACAAGTTGACCATTGGGGCGTGATCATTGCGACGGTATTTTTAACGTCGGTAGTATTCGCTTTGGGTGGCTTGATTAACGCGGTATTCGCACGCACGTTTGATGATATCTCTATTATCCCAACCTTTATCTTAACGCCGCTGACGTACCTTGGTGGTGTGTTCTACTCGATCAGTCTATTGCCTGAATTCTGGCAAGGTGTATCGAAGTTGAACCCTATCGTGTACATGGTTAACGCGTTCAGATATGGCTTCTTGGGTGTGTCTGATGTGGGGATCGTGACGTCGTTTGGCGTACTAGGTGTGTTTATCGTGCTGTTGTATGGCATTGCACACTACCTAGTGACAAAGGGTATTGGCTTACGTAGCTAACCTTTGGTTCATCTAAGTAACAGGTAAAGAAAAAGGTCGATATAACATCGACCTTTTTTTGTTTTGCGTTAAGAGCAGAAGCCGACTATTCAGTCGTTTCTTCTTTCACTTCTTCTTTGGTTTCCGTTACCAAATCGAGAACTTGGTTATCGATAAGACGCGTCTTACCTAGGAAAGCCGACATTAGAATCACTGCTTGAGTTGATTCTGAAGTGATCGCTTGCAGAGTTTTAGCATCACAAATGAAGATTTCGTCAGGTTGAAGATCTGCAGCGCGTAGCTGGTCAGTAGCATCTTCAATCACTGATGCGTAATCATCGCGACCACCACGAATAGCGCTGCTGATCCAGCGCATAGTACGCGCTAAAACGGGCGCTCGTTGGCGCTCGTCAATCGTTAGGTTGCTATTGCGAGAGCTCATTGCCAAACCATCCATTTCACGAACGGTCGCAACGCCGACAACTTCAATGTCTAATGCTAAATCAGTGGTCATCTGGCGAATAACAGCAAGTTGCTGAAAGTCTTTCTCGCCGAAGCATGCAAAGTCTGGCTGAACGATATTAAACAGTTTAGTGACAATGGTTGATACACCACGGAAGTGACCTGGACGAGAGGCACCTTCAAGCATGTGAGATATGCCAGGGACCTCAACAAACGTCTGCTTGTCTAATCCATCTGGGTACATCACCTCTGGCGTTGGTGTAAATACTAGCTCAACCCCTTCACCTGTTAGTTTGCTTAAATCTGCTTCTAACGTTCGAGGGTAGTTGTTTAGGTCGTCTGCACGGTCAAACTGCATTGGGTTTACAAAGATGCTTACCACAACGATGTCGGCCAGTTCACGAGCTTTCTTTACCAGAGTCAGGTGGCCTTCATGCAGGTTTCCCATTGTCGGTACAAAAGCAACCGTACGTCCATCACGCTTAAACTGTTTAATCTGCTCACGAAGAGCCGCTATTTCAGCAAAAGTTTGCATACTTACTCCTAAGCGATTGTATGAGCTTCATCAGGGAAGCGCGCGCTCTCTACTTCTTCTTTGTATAGAGCTACTGCCTTACGCATATCACCTGTTTCTGCTAGGAAGTTCTTAGAGAACTTCGGCATGTAGTTCGCAGAAATACCGAACATGTCATGCATAACCAAGATCTGACCATCGGTAACATTACCTGCGCCGATACCGATAACCGGTACGTCACAAGCTTCTGTAATTCGTTTTGCCAATGAAGCTGGCACACATTCAAGTAGAACGATTTGAGCGCCTGCGTTTTGCAGTGCTAACGCGTCAGCAACCATTTTGTCGGCTTGCTCGTCGTCACGACCTTGAATCTTGTAACCACCAAAAATGTTCACAGACTGGGGCGTCAAGCCTAAGTGTGCACATACTGGTACTGCACGTTCTGTTAGCATCTTCACAGTATCAACCAACCAGCTTCCGCCTTCGATTTTTACCATGTTCGCACCAGCACGCATCAAAGTCGCTGCGCTCTCACAAGCTTGTTCTGGCGTCGCGTAGCTCATGAAAGGCATGTCAGCCATAAGAAGACAATTTGGGCTACCAGCACGCACTGAGCGAGTATGGTAAGCAATGTCTTCAACGGTTACTGGTAATGTATCGTTATGGCCTTGTAAAACCATACCCAGTGAATCACCGACAAGCAGAACTGGCATTTCTTGGCTTTCGAATAATTGAGCAAAGCTCGCATCATAAGCTGTCGAAGTCGCAAATTTACGGCCTTCACGTTTGCATTTGATCAGGTCGTTAATGGTTACTTTTTTCATTGGTTTTCCTTAATGCGCTTGGCTATTGTTGCCAAACATTGAGCCCGTTCTTATCTACTATTTTCAGTAGTTCTGTCAGCTCAGTCCCATCAGGGAGTTGTAAACTTGGTGCGATTTCAGCAAGCGGGTAGAGTACAAACTCTCGTTCTTTCATTCCATAATGAGGAACGATTAAGCGCTCTGAATCGATCACCTCATTGCCGTATAGCACAATGTCGAGATCCAAGGTTCTTGGTCCCCAACGTTCGTCTTTACGGACGCGCCCTTGCTCTAGTTCGATCTTTTGAGTGCAATCAAGCAGTTCAATTGGCGTTAATTCGGTTTGGATAGCGACTACCGCGTTGATGTAGTCTGGTTGATTTTGCGGTCCCATTGGAGTGCTACTATATAGCTGAGAGGTCGCAATAAACGTTGATCGCGGTAGGCTTTTTAGCGTTTCGATAGCCAAATTTGCTTGGCTAACTGGGTCGGCAAGGTTGCTGCCGACCGCAATGTAAGCAGTTATCATTCTGATTGCTTACTCTTTTTGTTTCGGTAAGTCTTACGGCGACGATGGCCTGACTTTGATGGTGCTGCAACGTCGTTAGCCATTGCTTGACGCATGTTACGACCTGCAGTCTGATAACGCTCCCACCATTTTGCTAACTCTTTGGTTTCGCCACCTTCAATCTCACCACGCATTTCTAGGAAATCGTAGCCTGCACGGAATTTGTTTAATTCCATTAGACGAACAGCGCGTTTACCGTTGCGACGAGGCAGTCGAAGTTGCAGTTGCCAAACTTCGCGAATGGTTGCTGTGTGACGACGAGGAATCGCAATATACTTTACTTGCTGATCTAGAATGATGTTACTCGCTTCCATGATCGCATCGTAGTGTGCCATACCCTGTTCAGCGACAAGTTTGTCTGCCAGCTTGTTCATTGGGTACCAAAGCATCGCTGCGAACATGAATGCTGGGTTTACTCGCTTACCATCTTCGATGCGAAGGTCGGTTGAATCGAGAACCAAATCAAGCATCTGCTCTGTGTGTGAGTCGTAATCTTCGGTGAAGTGCTCCGCTACCGTTGGGAACATCTGTTGGAATAGATTGTACTCGCGCATCAAGTGGTAGGTTTCTAAACCGTGACCTGATTGCAGTAATTTCAGAGACTCTTCGTAAAGGCGCGCTGCTGGGATATCTCTTAGAAGGTGAGCTAACTCTTCAATCGGGTCAGCCGTGTCTTCTTCGATGTCGAAATCCAGTTTAGCGGCGAAGCGCATTGCACGTAGCATACGTACTGGGTCTTCGCGGTAACGCGTTTCTGGATCGCCAATCAGGCGGATCAGTTTATCTTCTAAATCTTCTACACCACCCGCGTAATCGTGGATGCTGTAGTCTGCAATGTTGTAGTACATCGCGTTGATTGTGAAATCACGACGCTCTGCATCTTCATCAACACTGCCGTACACGTTATCGCGAAGTAGCATGCCTTCTTTCGATTGTGCAGAAACGTTCTTCGATGGTTCTTGGTGGTGACCACGGAAAGTTGCCACTTCAATGATGTCGCGACCAAACATGATATGTGCCAAGCGGAAACGGCGACCGATAAGACGACAGTTTCTGAAGAGGTGTTTGATTTGCTCTGGCGTTGCGTTGGTCGCAATATCAAAATCTTTTGGCTGAGAGCCTAATAAGATATCGCGCACACCACCACCGACTAGAAATGCGTCAAAACCCGCACCATTCAGGCGATATAGCACTTTTAGTGCGTTGTCGCTGATCTGCTTGCGTGAAATATTGTGCTCTTGACGAGTATAAATATTCAGAGCTAATTCGTGGAATCCGCGTTGTTCGCTTGGGGTATTGTCGTTTGTATTCATTAGTTTAGAACAAAGTAGGTATCGCCAACTTTGTTTTTCTCTTAGTCCAAAGTGGTAGTGCAGAGTTTAATTGCGGCTAATAATAGCTTAGCGCGAGCCATTTGAGAACATCGTCTGCTTAACCACAGTGGTTGGTTATGGCATTTTTATGTGTCGTTTTTGCTATTTGCCGTGAGTTTCGAGCTAATTACAGTGCTCTTTTTGTAAACTATCAGGTAACTGACTGACGTTCCATTGTTGGCAGCCCCACAATAAAATCTCATCCATTGAAGCCTCACAAAGAGCCGTCGGGATATCAAAACCTAAGAATCGCATCGCGTTGAGTAACGTTGGTTTTGGGTTGTCGAGATCTATCGCGGTGGCATGGTTCTGTTTTGACAGTTTATTCCCCAAGCCATCGGTTGCCAATGGTAAGTGCAAGTAGCTCACTGTTTTTTGCTTGAGCGTCTTATACAAACTGATTTGTCGACCTGTTGGTTCTATCAGGTCTGCGCCTCTTACGACTTCTGTTACTCCTTGGTCGATGTCATCAAGAACAACGGCCAAGTTATAGGCAAACAATCCATCTCTGCGTTTAATAATAAAATCTTCTTCAGCTAGTGCTTTAGGGATTTGAATGGTGCCGTGGCGAACATCATCAAAGGACTCCACTGGAAAGTCCATGCACAAGCGCACCGCCTGTTCACCTGAATCGATTAGGCCTACATCTCGACAGTGACCATTGTAAAAGCCGCCCAAAGCCTTTATCTGCTTGCGGGTGCATTGGCAGTAGTAGGCTTGATTGTCAGCAACCCATTGATCGATTTGAGCTTGATACAAGTCATGACGTTGGCTTTGATAGACGACTTCACCATCCCAAAATAGATGGTAAGCCTCAAGCGTCTTAAGAATGAGGTCTGCAGCGCCGGCCATTTCTCTTGGTGGGTCGAGGTCTTCCATACGAACTAACCATTTTCCTTGGTTAGATTTCGCTTGAAAGTAGCTACCAAGAGCAGCAACAAGTGAGCCAAAATGAAGAGGACCTGACGGTGATGGTGCAAAGCGCCCGATATAATTCATGAGTGAACAACCTAATCTAAATGGTACCGCAGTAGCCGATTCTTAAGACGTTTGACAAGAGCTTTAATGCCTAGAACTAAGGCTTAAAGCTGCTATTTACTATCAAGCGTGTGAAATACTTCGCTTGGATAACAAACAAAAAAGGGAGCCAAGGCTCCCTTTCTTTACATCTGCAAGAATTAACCTTGCATCTGTTTTTCTTTGATCTCTGCAAGTGTTTTACAGTCAATACAAAGATCAGCAGTTGGACGAGCTTCAAGGCGACGAATGCCAATCTCGATACCGCAAGAATCACAGAAGCCGAAATCGTCTTCTTCGATCTTGTCTAATGTCTTCTCAATTTTTTTGATAAGACGACGCTCACGGTCACGGTTACGTAACTCTAAGCTGAATTCTTCTTCTTGAGAAGCACGGTCAACTGGGTCTGGGAAATTCGCTGCTTCGTCCTGCATGTGGTGCACAGTACGATCAACTTCTTCCCTGAGCTGGTTGCGCCAAGCTGCTAAAATTTTTGTAAAATGTTCCGTTTGCTCAGGTGACATGTACTCTTCACCTGGCTTCTCTTGGTACGGTTCAACACCTGCGATGGCTAGGATGCCTAGCGCTTTTTTCTTAGATTCTGGCATACAGCATCTCCTATTTACACCTAGTCAACTGCAAAGCAGCTAATTTTAAGGCGGGTATCTATAGCAGAAAGAACGAATGGTGGCAAATACTCTTATTCAAACTTGCAATCAATGTGATTAGTTCAGCATCTTTGCTTAGCTATTGATAAATTCAATAGCTTGTTTTAGTTGTATTTGAGTACTGCTGAGCTCTGCTTTATAGCAAAGCACTTCAACTCCAGCGTCTTGTGCTTGTTTTAGTAATAACGAATATTTGGCGTCTATATGGTGTGCCGCAGACACTTTTTCAATACCTGAATGTAAAACAGTGAATAAAAGTACGGCTCTATTTCCAGATTCGACCATTTCTGTGAGTTCACGCAGATGTTTTTGGCCTCTGGTTGTGACCGCATCAGGGAAAAAACCTTGCCCTTTAGTTGACGTTTCTTGCTCGTCGAGCAAAGTGACGCTTTTCACTTCGATATAGCAAGGCGGCTTTTCGTTATCTTCAAGCAGAATATCAATGCGACTATTCTCACTGCCATATTTCACTTCGGTTCGTAACGCGTTATAACCTAAGAGTTCAACTATAGTCCCATTTTCAATTGCTTCCACTGCTAGCTGGTTTGCCCGCGCAGTATTTACACAAATACGATGACCTTTGTCTGTTTCTGAGATCTCCCAGCTGTTTGGGTACTTTCTCTTTGCATTATCGGAGGTTGAGTACCACACCGTATTGCCAGGAGTCGCACATCCTGTCATCGCTCCAGTGTTAGCGCAGTGGATAGTGCGCTCGCTACCGTCTGGAAGTTGGATGTCAGTGAGAAAGCGTTTATAGCGTTTAATAAGAGTCGCGGGCTCTAATGGAGGATTGAAGTGCATATTACTTATTTAGACAGGTAGGTTTTTATGTACAATGTTGCCAACATTACACCACAAGGTTCTCCCATTGCCACAACTGCCCATAGAAGCTGTGATGCCAGATCTGCTCGCTGGCGTAGAAACACACACTCAACTTATTCTAAAGGCCGCTCCCGGTGCGGGTAAGTCAACATTCTTCCCTTTACAGTTAGTTAAGACCAACGCCGTTCAAGGCAAAATCATCATGCTTGAACCGAGGCGTTTGGCTGCAAGGAATATTGCTACTTACTTAGCGAGCCAATTGGGAGAAAAGGTGGGAGAGAGCATTGGCTTTAGAGTTCGTGGTGAATCTAAAAGCAGCAGTGCGACTCGCTTAGAGATTGTTACTGAAGGGATCATGACAAGAATGATCCAAACCGACCCTGAATTAACTGGGGTTGATATGGTGATCTTTGATGAATTTCACGAGCGCAGTATTCACGCCGATACCGCATTGGCGTTTAGCTTAGAGATCCAAGAGGCGTTGCGTGACGATCTGAAAGTGGTAGTGATGTCGGCAACTTTAGATCAACAAGCTCTGCAAACTTTGCTGCCGAATGCCAAATACGTTGAATCACAAGGTCGCACCTTTCCGGTCGATTTCAGTTATCAGCCTCTTAACGCAAATGAATGTCTAGCCCCTAAAATGGCTAACGTGATTCGCTCTCTGATGGAGAAAGAGTCAGGCTCACTTCTGGCCTTTTTGCCGGGCGTTTCTGCGATTAAGCAGGTGGAATCTCAACTAGAACAATTCGCCAATGATATCGATGTGTGTCCTCTGTATGGGCAACTCAGCTTTTCTCAACAGCAGAAAGCGATCGCGCCATCAGAGAAAGGGCGTCGAAAGGTGGTGTTAGCGACCAATATTGCTGAGACTTCTTTGACGATTGAAGGTATTCGATTGGTGGTTGATTCTGGGCTTGAACGTGTGGCGAAGTTCGATCTGAAAACCGGTATTACTAAGCTTGAGCAAGTGAAAATCTCGCAATCTTCAGCTGAACAACGAGCGGGCCGTGCGGGACGAATTGAAGAGGGCTTGTGCGTTCGTTTGTACAGCGAAACGCAGCTGATGCAGCAACCAGCTATACCAGAACCTGAAATTCTTCATTCTGATTTGTCTTCGCTGGTGTCTGAATTGACGCAATGGGGCGCTGCGAGTGCTGATGAACTGCAATGGTTAGACGTTCCACCCAAAGCTTCTATCGGGCAAGCCAAGCAACTCTTACAGACTCTTGAATTGTTAGACGATAATGGTCAATTTACGGCATTAGGAAAACAGGTCCAACGTTTAGGTCTAGAGCCTCGTATTGCCAGCATGTTGGTTAAAGCGCAGCAAGGTAGTCCTGCTCTGTTGAATGTCGCGATTGTTGCTGCTGCTTTGCTGGAAGAGCCGGAGCGCAATGTGACGGATATTCAACACTCTTTGCATCGACTTAAGCAAAGAAAACATTCCAAAAATAGCGTTGTGATGCAGCGAGCGAAAAGTCTCGCGAGTAAACTCAATCATCACTTAGATTTGTCACAAGCTGACGAATCATTGCTACCATTAGTGCTTTGTTTTGCCTTCCCAGACCGGATTGCACAAGTGAGAAGCGCGACCAGCAGTGCTTTCCTTTTGGCGAATGGCCACGGTGCTGAGGTTCGTGATGATGATCCACTGGCGAACAATAACTATATCGTAGTGATTGATTTGATGCGCAGCACAGGGCGAGCCAGTCAGATTTTCTTAGCCACCGCGGTTGATATCGCACAGTTAGAAGCTGAATTTCCAAAACTGTTTGTGCGTTCCGATTACGCCGATTGGGATGAGAAACGTGGCCGTTTAGTTGCTGAGCAGCGTGTATCTCTGGGCAAGTTGATTATCAGCACCAAAGCTTTACCTGATCCCGATGCGAATCAGGCGAGCCAAGCGCTGCTCAATTATGTCGCTCGATGTGGGTTGGATCGCTTAAATTGGACAGCTTCGGCTAAGCAGTTGGTTGAGCGTGTACGCTGTGCAGAGCTTTGGATGCCTGAGCATGATTGGCCAGCGATGGACGATGCGAGTTTGATTGAACACCTTGATGAGTGGCTATCTCCCTATCTGAATGGCATTAAGTCGGCAAAAGGACTGTCTAGTGTTTCGATTGAGCAAGCATTGTCGGCTTATCTTGGTTGGCCTTTGAATCAAGAAATCGACCAATGGTTGCCAACGCACTATCTGATGCCAACAGGCAGCAAGAAGGCCATTCGTTATCAATATCAATCTGAACCAGTGATCTCAGTGCGAATGCAGGAAGTCTTTGGCGAACAAGACTCGCCATTGATCGCGCAAGGGCGTAAAAAAGTAGTGCTTGAGCTCCTTTCTCCAGCACAGCGACCACTACAAATTACTCAAGATTTAGCTGGCTTTTGGGCTGGCGCGTACAAAGAAGTACAAAAAGAGATGAAGGGCCGTTACCCAAAACATCCTTGGCCGGATGACCCTGCTAACCATGTAGCAACCACTAAAACCAAACGACAGTTGAATCGATGATGACCAAAATGTTAACGCCAAAAAAGGCACCACCTAAAAAAGCGCCAGCAAAGAAGTCACCAGCGACCAAAGCCAAGCCAAGAAAACCAAGAGCGGCTGCGAAAAAGACCAAACCTAAGGCTAAGAAATCTGGCAAAAGAGGTTGGTTGAAGATCCTATGGGGCATTTCTTGGAAAGCGGGCTTAGCGCTTGCGGCATTGCTGTTGTTCGTCGGTATTTATCTTGATTCTGTGGTCAAACAGCGCTTTGAAGGTCAGCTGTTTGATTTGCCAACCGTGGTTTATGCGCGAGTGCTAGACCTGTCTCCGGGAACTCCGGTGAGTTTGGTTCAGGTTAAGAATGAGCTCGATGTACTTAATTACCGTAAGGTGAACGCGCCTCGTCACCCAGGCGAATACTCTTCTTCTTCGACCAAGATTGAAATGATTCGTCGTCCGTTCGAGTTTGTTGATGGACCGGAAGCGGATCGTCATGTGATGCTGCACTTCAATGGTAACGAATTAACTCGCATTCAGTCGCTGGAGAAGAAAGGCGACATGGGCTACCTGCGTGTTGAACCGAAAATGCTTGGCATGCTTGAGAAAAGTAACGATGAGCAGCGCCTGTTCTTAAAACGCAATCAGTTCCCAGAAGTGATGGTTGATGCCTTACTGGCAACCGAAGACCGAAACTTCTATCAACACGATGGTGTGTCGCCACTGGCCATCGCTCGTGCAATGGTCGTTAACGTCAAAGCTGGGCGAACGGTACAAGGTGGTAGTACGCTGACACAACAGTTGGCAAAAAACCTGTTCCTGTCCAGTGAACGTACATTGTGGCGTAAGGTTCGTGAAGCCTACATTGCACTTATCTTAGACCATCGTTACAGCAAAGACCGTATCCTAGAGGCTTACTTAAATGAGGTTTATCTTGGACAGAATGGTGGGCAAGCGATTCATGGCTTCGGTTTAGCGTCTCGTTTGTATTTTGGTCAACCTATTCAAGAGCTGCGCATCGATCAGCTAGCACTGCTGGTGGGTATGGTGAAAGGACCGTCGTATTACAATCCGGTTCGCTATCCTGAGCGTGCTAAGACTCGACGCGATCTGGTTCTTCGCTTATTGATGCAACAAGACATCTTAACTCCGCGACAATACGAAGAGGCGGCGAGTCGTGATTTGGATATTCAAGACAACCCACGCATTGCTAGCCGTCAGCCCGCTTATTTCCAACAAGTAAACATTGAGCTTAAGAAGTATGTCGGCGATCGATTTGAGGCGAAAAAAGGGATTCGAGTCTTTACCTCTCTGGATCCGGTATCTCAAGACAAGTTAGAGAAGTCGATTGCTCGTAAGGTGCCTGATTTATCGAAAACCGCAGGTAATAAGCTGGAAGCAGCAGCTATTGCCGTGGATAGAAATACCGGTGAAATCCGGGCGATGGTCGGTGGTAAGCGTACTGGCTACGATGGCTTTAACCGTGCCTTGAACGCGAGTCGCCCAATTGGTTCTTTGGTCAAGCCTGCAATTTACTTAACCGCACTAGAGCAGCCTCAGAAGTACACGTTGGCGACAACATTGAAAGACACGCCACTGAGCTTGAAAGGCAGTAAAGGTAGCGTGTGGAGCCCGAGAAACTTCGATCGTAAGTTCCGTGGCGATGTGCCTTTGTATGTGGCGCTTTCTAAGTCTTACAACGTACCTACTGTTCGTTTAGGCATGCAATTAGGCATTGATAGTGTCTCGGATACGATTGGAAAACTGGGGGTCGATAAAAATGAGATTCGCCCAGTGCCGTCGATGTTTTTGGGTTCGTTCTCACTGACTCCGTTCCAAGTTGCGCAGATGTATCAAACCATTACCAATTCTGGGCGTATAGCACCTTTGTCTGCGCTTCGCTCAGTTGTTGATAACGATGGCGAGGTTCTGTATCAGTCGATCCCTCGTGTATCACAAAGCGTTGACCAGCAAGCTGCTTGGTTGACAACGTATGCGATGAAACGTGGTGTGTCTGAAGGTACGGGGCGTTTCCTACAAGGTCAGTTTGCATGGGCAGGATTAGCCGGTAAAACGGGCACCAGTAATGACAGCCGAGACAGTTGGTTCGTGGGTGTTGATGGTCGCGAAGTCACTACCATCTGGCTAGGGCGCGATGATAATAAGCCGACTAAACTCACGGGCTCTAGTGGTGCGCTACGTGTTTATGCCGATTATCTGAAACATCGAACTCCAGAGCAGTTACTGTTGCCTTGGCCGAATGGCATTACGACGGCAAGTTTTACTCGAACTTCTCAAGGGGCTTTAGAGTTTGACTGTGACGGTACGGTTAAACTGCCGGTTTGGGATGAGAATGGAAACATTAAAAAGGGTTGTGAAAGTCAACCAAAACAGTGGCTAAAAAAGCTTTTTCAGTGGTAAAGTCGTAAAAGAAAAGAATGACAAGGATAGTTTAAAGAATGATTTCTCGTTGGATGGTGAGCGGCTTAGGCATTGTCGGTACTGTGATCAGTTTTCAGCTGTTTGCATCTACTGTGACACCGGTCGAACAATCTCAGCAAGCTGGACAAGCTCATAAAAGACCAACCGTTGCTGTTGTGCTTGCTGGTGGAGGAGCCAAAGGAGCGGCTCACATTGGTGTACTTAAAGCGCTAGAAGAGATGCAAATTCCGGTCGATTACATTACTGGTACCAGCATGGGTTCTTACGTTGGTGGGCTTTATGCGACAGGGATGAGTGCTGATGAGATTGAAAGTTTTATTTATACGGTTGATTGGAATCGCGGCTATCGTGATCGCGTTAACCGTAGTGATCGCCGAGTGCGTGACAAAGAATATGAAGACCGTTACCAACTGAACACCGATCTCGGTTTAGGTTGGGGCGAAATCAAAGCTAGGAAAGGTGTGGTTCAAGGTCAGAATATGTTGCGTATTCTGCGTGAGACCACAGGTAACCTATCTCCACTCGACTCTTTTGACCATCTTGCTATTCCCTACCGTTCAGTCGCAACCGACATTATTGAGCTTGAAGAAGTGGTCATCGACCATGGTCACCTTGTTGATGCGATGATGGCCAGTATGTCAGTTCCCGGCGCGCTTCCCCCTTATGAATTAGATGGCCGAATGCTGGTTGATGGTGGTGTCACCAATAATATGCCAGTCGACGTTGCCAGAGCGATGGGCGCGGACATTGTCATTGCGGTGGATATCAGTACCAATTACAAAGGCAAAGAAGATTTCACGAATTTTCTAGCGGCAGCTGATCAACTCTCTAATTATCTGGTCCAACGCAGCACTCAAGAGCAAGCTGAAACACTGACGGATGATGATGTTTTCCTACGTCCTGATGTTGGGCAAATGGAGACGACTGACTTTGATAAAATGCCATCGGCTTTCCTCGCGGGCTATGAAGCCGCTAAGCAGCATACTGATGAACTTTCTAAGCTATCGCTCTCAAATGCCGATTATCAGCATTATATCGAGGACAAACAAAAAGCACGCAGACAGCTGAAACATGGCGATAAGACTGTCGTCGATAGGGTTGTCATCAACAACAACACCCACTATTCAGATAAGTTGATCGAAAACCGCTTAAATCTCGATTCTGGTGAGGTTTTGAAAACCAGTGAAATCGAATCTAAAGTGAAAGATCTCTATGCACTGGATAGATTTGAATTGGTCACTTATGAGTTTGATAATGTTGATGGTGAAGATCAACTTCAGGTCGATGTGAACGAAAAGTCTTGGGGCCCAAACTACCTCAACTTTCGATTCTTTCTTGAAGATGATTTCTCTACTACCAGTCAGTACTCGATCGGTGTCTCAGCCAACTTTACCGATATTAATAAGCATGGTGCAGAGCTAAGAACCAATATCGAGATGGGAACGGACAAGCGAATTGAAGCGGAACTATACTCGCCATTCTTTTCGAGTCAAAAGCTGTTTACTTCGGCATCGGTTGTTTACAGCAAAGAGAACAGAAACCTACCCGCAGATATTGATGATATTGAAGAACCGACACTGGACGTAACGAAAGATTATCTCCCTATGACGTATAGTGAATATGTCGGTGAATTGGCATTAGGCTATCAACCAACCTTGTGGCAGGAGCTGACATTTGGTGTTCGTTATACAGATGGGGATGTTGAGGTTTCTTCGTTACCTTCATTGGGCAGTGGTGGCTACAAGCGTATTGGTGGCTTCATGGGTTACCGACTGGATACTTTGGATAATTTCAGCTTACCGACCAAGGGTTACTTTGTCGATTTAGAGTACCTCGTTTCTCATGATGATTTTGATAATGACAGCTCTCTTGGTGAATCGGATTTAACGTCTGAGAGTGATACGGTTTATGAGTTTTCGGCCAATTTCATGGCAGCAAAGAGTATTGAGAAGCATACTTTAGTCGCAAAGCTGGATTACGGTATTGTAGAGAGCAAAAATTCGATTTTCCCTATTGATCCCAAAGAGCTTGGTGGCTTCTTAAACCTGTCAGGTATTCCAAGGAATAGTATGATTGGTCAGAACTTGGCTTACACCAGCCTTATTTATCGTTATAAGTGGTTTGAAAATGACTTCGGCCTTTTTAAATCACCATTCTACGTGGGCGCATCCATTGAGCATGGTGGTGTTTGGTCGAACAATGATTTGAGTATTGATGAAGCGCCAATGTACACCGCGGGTTCTGTTTTCGCGGGTGTTGATTCTCCAATCGGGCCGATCATTTTAGCTTATGGCCGAACCGAAGATAATTTCGATTCGGTGTATCTGATTGTAGGTACGTCCTACAAATAATCATGCGCAGAGTCGCCATTTAAGTGCGTAATTAGGCAAAAATAGTGGGACTTTCGTCTTAACTTGCTATGTTGGTCAAAATGATAAGATTTTAATTTAACGTTAAATTTGCTATTCTACCGCCCACAGTTTGGCCTCTATGACGCCGCTCATCAATACAAATTGAATGACAAAAATGGCAATGGAGAGCCAAGTTTCCAAGGATGTTCACTTCTTTATTTTACTAACAATTATGAAGGGAAGAAGTGAACCGCAATGAGAGGAAAAAAGTCGTGCTTGAAGCCTACCGTAAACACGTCGAAGAACGTGCTGCCGAAGGAGTTGTTCCAAAACCACTAGATGCTGAGCAGGTAGCTGGCCTAGTTGAACTTCTGAAGAATCCACCTCAAGGTGAAGAAGAAATCATTCTTGACCTACTAGAAAATCGCATTCCACCGGGTGTAGATGAAGCTGCTTACGTAAAAGCTGGCTTCCTTACGGCTATCACTAAAGGTGAAGTAGCTTCGCCACTAGTAAGCAAAGCAAAAGCTGCAGAACTGCTTGGTACCATGCAAGGCGGTTACAACATCGAATCTCTAGTATCTCTACTAGACGATGCTGAGCTTGCTCCAATCGCTGTTAAAGCGCTATCTCATACTCTACTGATGTTCGATGCGTTCTATGACGTAGAAGAGAAAGCGAAAGCTGGCAATGCTGCTGCACAACAAGTACTTCAATCTTGGGCTGATGCTGAATGGTTTACAGCGAAAGATAAAGTAGCAGAAAAAATCACAGTAAAAGTATTTAAAGTCACTGGTGAAACGAACACCGATGACCTATCTCCAGCGCCTGATGCATGGTCACGTCCTGACATCCCAGTACACGCGAAAGCGATGCTGAAGATGGAACGTGATGGCATTACTCCTGATGAACAGGGTAGCGTTGGTCCAATCAAACAAATTGAAGAAATGCAAAAAGATGGCATTCCACTGGCTTACGTTGGTGATGTTGTTGGTACAGGTTCTTCACGTAAATCGGCAACAAACTCAGTACTTTGGTTCATGGGTGAAGATATCCCATTCGTACCAAACAAGCGTACTGGCGGTGTTTGTCTTGGTGGTAAAATTGCACCAATCTTCTACAACACAATGGAAGATTCAGGCGCACTACCCATTGAACTGAACGTACAAGACATGAACATGGGCGATATCATTGATATCTACCCGTACGAAGGTGTTGTTCACAAGAACGGTTCTGTGATCTCAAACTTTGAGCTAAGCAAAGTACTTCTTGATGAAGTGCGTGCTGGTGGCCGTATTCCACTGATCATCGGTCGTGGTCTAACGGGTCGTGCTCGTGACGCTCTAGGTCTAGCTGAAACGGATCTGTTTGCTAAACCAATCGATCCATCTGCATCTGATAAAGGCTACACGCTAGCTCAGAAGATGGTTGGTAAAGCATGTGGCGTTGAAGGTGTTCGTGCTGGTCAGTACTGTGAACCTAAAATGACGACAGTCGGTTCTCAAGATACGACCGGTCCTATGACTCGTGATGAGCTTAAAGATCTGGCGTGTCTTGGTTTCTCTGCAGACCTTGTAATGCAGTCTTTCTGTCACACATCGGCATACCCTAAACCAGTCGATGTAAACACTCACCATACGCTACCTGATTTCATCATGAATCGTGCGGGTGTTTCACTTCGTCCGGGTGATGGCGTTATCCACTCATGGCTAAACCGTATGCTTCTTCCTGATACTGTAGGTACAGGTGGTGACTCGCATACTCGTTTCCCTCTAGGTATTTCATTCCCTGCGGGTTCTGGCTTGGTAGCATTTGCTGCAGCAACAGGCGTTATGCCTCTTGATATGCCTGAATCTATCTTGGTTCGCTTTAAAGGTGAAATGCAACCGGGTATCACGCTACGTGACCTAGTACATGCCATTCCTCTTTACGGCATCAAGCAAGGCCTACTAACGGTAGAGAAAGCAGGTAAGATCAACGAATTCTCTGGTCGTGTACTAGAAATTGAAGGTGTTGAGCACTTATCTGTTGAGCAAGCATTTGAGCTTTCTGATGCATCTGCTGAGCGTTCTGCTGCAGGTTGTACCGTTAAGCTTTCTGAAGAGTCTATCTCTGAGTACTTGAACTCGAACATCGTGATGCTGAAGTGGATGATCGCTGAAGGTTACGGTGATGTTCGTACGATTGAGCGTCGTATTACAGCAATGGAAGAGTGGCTAGCTAACCCTGAGTTGCTGTCTGCTGATTCAGATGCGGAATACGCGCACGTTATCGAGATTGACCTTGCTGATATCGATCAACCAATCCTATGTGCACCAAACGATCCAGATGATGCTCGTCTTCTATCTGACGTTCAAGGCACCGAGATTCAAGAAGTGTTCATCGGTTCTTGTATGACCAACATCGGCCACTTCCGTGCCGCTGGTAAGATGCTTGAAGAGTTCAATGGTTCTCTAAACACTCGCCTATGGGTTGCTCCGCCAACGAAGATGGATAAAGACCAACTGACAGAAGAAGGCTACTACGGCATCTTCGGTCGTGCTGGGGTACGTATCGAAACTCCTGGCTGTTCACTATGTATGGGTAACCAAGCTCGTGTTGCTGATGCTTCGACGGTTATGTCGACGTCAACGCGTAACTTCCCGAACCGCTTAGGTAATGGCGCGAACGTTTATCTGGCTTCTGCTGAGCTTTCTGCTGTTGGCGCGATTCTAGGTCGCATCCCAACGAAAGAAGAGTACTTAGAGTACGCTGAGAAGATTAATGCAACGGCTGCTGATACATACCGTTACCTGAACTTCCATAAAATGGGTCAGTACACGGAAAAAGCAGACACGGTTATCTTCCAAGAGCCTGCGTAACGTCTGATTTTGTTGTAAATATAATTAAGGCCGCTGTGAATAGCGGCCTTAATTGCTTTTAGCTTACAGAGAGCTCGATTAGTGCTTAATCGTATACATTGCTGCAACATTGCGAGCAGTAAGTTCAATATTTTCAGCCGCTTCAGCCAAAGCTGTCGGCAAGTCTACTGAACGGTTCACTACCGCAAATACCGCGTCGATACCATGCTCATGAACCACACCACAATCACTGGCTAGACAGCCGGCAATACCGATGACAGGCAGTTTATGTTTTTTGGCTGTGCGAGCGACACCAATCGGTGTTTTGCCATGAATGGTTTGGCTATCAATGCGCCCCTCTCCTGTAATCACAAGATCAGCATCTGAGACTATTTCATCTAAATTGACGGCGTCCATTACGATGTTAATACCAGGGCGAAGCTCCGCATTTAACAGGCCAACAAGTGCCGCGCCTAGACCGCCTGCCGCGCCAGCACCAGGGAGATCAATGACATCGACGCCTAACTGGTTTTTCATGATACTGGCATAATGAGCAAGGTTAGCATCTAACAGCTCAACCATTTCTGGTGTTGCGCCTTTTTGCGGACCGAATACCTGTGATGCCCCTTTTGGTCCGCATAATGGATTATCGACATCACAAGCGACCTCTAAGCGTACGTTTTGTAGGCGTGGGTCGAGGTTGGTGAGATCAATGGTTGTCAGTTTTGACAGTTCACCACCACCAAACACCAGCTCGTGACCCTCTGCATCTAGCATACGAATGCCTAGCGCTTGAGCCATTCCTAAGCCACCATCATTGGTCGCACTACCACCAATGCCAATAATAATATGCTCAACACCTTTATCTAATACGGCTTTGATCAACTCACCCGTACCATAGGTAGTGGTTTTTAGTGGATTACGTTGTTCTGGAGAGACTAAATCTAGGCCGGAAGCGGCCGCCATTTCAATAATGGCAGTTTTACCGTCACCGAACATACCGTAGAAGCCTTCGACAATTTCACCTAATGGACCAATCACTGGATGTTGGATGATAGAGCCATTGGTCGCATCCACCAGAGATTGTACTGTGCCTTCACCACCATCAGCCATTGGTAATTTTACGTATTCGGCGTTTGGTATTAGCTGTTTAAAGCCATCTTCAATCGCTTGAGCAACGCCCATTGCTGATAGGCTTTCTTTATATGAGTCAGGAGCAATTACAATTTTCATTTTGATACCTTTAAACTTAAACAAACAGACCAAATACACCGAAGATCATTACTGAGACGAAGGCGATAACAAGACCGACCGCTGACTCATAAGGGATGAGTTTTAGACGTTCATGAATACTCATATGTACCGCACCACCCGTGGCATGGAAGAAGCTACCATGTGGCATATGGTCAAGTACTGTCGCACCAGAGTGGATCATTGCTGCGCCTGCGAGAGCTGGAACACCTAGCTCAAGAATGGTGCTGGCAAATACATTCGATGCCACTACTGTTCCGGCAGTTGTCGATGCGGTTGATAGTGCCATCAGTGCGCCAGAAAACGGAGCAAGTAAGTAAGAAGGCAGCCCAGACATCGTCAGCACTTCAATCAGATCAGCTTTTAGTCCTGAGTTAGCAATGATGCCTGCAATGGTTCCTGTGCCCAGTAGCATTACAGCAACCGGTGCCATACGTGACAAGCCTGAAACCGCAAAGCTATTGGCTTGTTTGAAGCGACCCATAGCCAGTGCACCCAGCAATCCACCCAAGGGTAATGCAATTAGAGGATCAACATTGATATCAGCGAGTGGTCGCAGCGCGAGTAGGGCAATAGCCACTAACGGTGCAACGATTGAAGAAGAAAAGCTTGGCAGTGAACTTTGATCCGCTTTGACCACTTCACTTTCCGCTACTTTTGAACCTTTATTGACGAGGCGCTTTGCCAAGAAGTAGGCGAAAAGCAGCCCAAATAGACCCGGAATCACGCCTGCAGCCATCACAGAGGTTAACGGAACATTGAACGCATCAGCCGCCGCAATGGCATTTGGGTTAGGCGACATGACATTACCTGCTTTACCGCCGCCCACCATCGCTAAAAGGATCGCGGTTTTAGAAAGGTCTGCGCGGCGAGCAATAGCCAGTGCAATAGGAGAAACCGTGATAACGGCCACATCAACGAAAACGCCAACAGCGGTTAAAATCATGGTCGCAATGGCAAGAGCAAGTAAGGCGCGAGTTTCGCCTACTTTTTTGATGATGGATTCTGCAATCGAGGTAGCCGCCCCTGATTCAATTAGTACGCCGGCCAACACACCAGCGGCGAGAATTCGCATCACTGAAGTGACGATCCCTTGGGCACCACCTATCATTAACTCAACGGTTTCGGTGAGAGAAACGCCGCCAACCACGCCGCCAACCAAAGCACCGATGATCATGCCGTAGGTGGGTGGCACTTTTTTAAGAATGAGCGCGATAGCAACAATCAATGCTGAAAGTGCGCCAAGAGTTGAAACTTCAATCATGTTCTATTTCCCAGATAACGATGTGTCATTTTCGGCAAATATAAAGATATAGGGTTGGTAAGTCTTTGTCATTCTCTACAAATAAGTGCTCAAATCGGTCCTTTTAAATTGTGCAGTTGCACATTTTTTAGCTCGACCAGTGGAATAGATTTATTGCAATGTAGAGTTGAAATAGATCGTCTATATTGTTGATATTTAATGATGTTATTTGGTTTATCTTGTCTGTTCGATAGCGTAGCGTATTGCGATGGATATGTAGTTCGTTACAGGTGAGAGCTGAATCACAGTTCTGCTTTAAATATGTCTTCAAAGTTTTGATCAGTATCCCTTTACTGTCCTGTTGTTGAAGATGTAGGTAAGACTGCTCCAGTTGCTCACGAATCCATGGATCTTGTAACAGGCTACTCATAATGGCCGGCAGTCGATAGTCTTGATAGAAAAACATGTCTCCGGGGCGGTTACCGACACTGCGCATAGCGAGCTCAGCGGTATCATATGAGCGTGCTAAACCAGAAAGTCCGGTAAAGTAATCCCCAAGCGCAATCTTGATTTGAAACTTAGCTTCTTTCTTTATTCTTTTGAGTAGCAATTTCACGCGCTTGGCTTCTGCATCCTTGGACCAGCTGTTCCCTATCAGGGTTATAGGCTTGAGTACCACCACTTCGTTTTGTGAAACAGACAAGATACCGACTAAATTATCGCGCTCGGGATATTCAAGTAAATGTACTAATTGCTGTAAGTTTTCCAATGAAGGCGCAGTGTCTCCTATCGGTAACACCTTGACGATGGCGGCAATCCGCGGTTGTGCAAGGTCGAGATCCAGACGCTGTGCGATGGATTGCAGTTGCATGTCATTAAGCGTGCTACCTCGGATTAATTGCAATACCAATTCTTCACGATGCCTCTTATTCCATTCTACTTGAGACATAAGTACAGCTTGTTCAACAATAAGCTCAGCGGTCATCTTCACCAGCTCACCAAAATGATGAACTTGCTGCAGTGTCCCAGAAACCCCAATCACCCCAATGACATTATCCTGAAATAGAATCGGTAAATTAACTCCAGGCTTAACCCCTTTTAGGTGTTCGGCAGTGGCTTCGTCAATATTAACGACTCGTGATTCGGTGATGGCAAGTACCGCTCCTTCATGTTTTTGGTATAAGCGAGTAGGATCACTGGATCCAATAATGCGACCTTTATTATCCATCACATTAATCGAGTGTGGGATGATCTTCATGGTTCGTTCGACAATTTGTTTGGCAATCATTTCGTTCAACTGCATAGAGCCCTCCTCTTCATTGACTGTGTAGGTTGGATCGTAACGATAAATTCGTCAATACGCTCGTTTCTGACAAGACAATGGTATACTCAGAAATAGTATCGCTTGAGTATTAATGCAGTATAGGTTGAGTTATGGAGTTTGAATTTACTAGAAACACTCTAATGGGTGAATACTATGTGAAATGCAGCATGGGCCATGAGATTGTTGGCCGTTGGCTTCAAGAAGAGATCGGTAAAGATAAGCAAAAATTAGATCATGTGATGGCGTTGATTGAGCAATCTCGACAGGACTTGAGCAATGAAGTGACGTTGCTTGGCAAAGAGATTAGCCTTGCGATTAATGAAGACGAAGTAACGATTCAAGAAAACGTGTTAGCGCATGAGCAAGAGACGGAAGAGGGCAGTGAGTTCGACTTCTATAACTGTGAAAGCCAAGCAAGCTGTGGAATCGACGATTTCGAACTGCTCATCGAACGCTGGATGGATTTTTTAGGTTACTAGTCCTAAGACCTATTTGTTAGTCATTCAGAGCTTTGAAGGCTCCGTTGCCCAAAACTGGAGCAATAAGAGCATCGCGCATTAAGATAGTGAAAGGCTGCACCATGTTGGTGCGGTCTTTTTCGTTATTACGACCTTATTATCTTCATCTTATTTAAAATCAATCACTTAACTTTTTGGCACGCTACTTGGATTGTAATAAGAGAATTAACGGATTAAGTAAGAATTTAAGGAACGAATATGAAATTAATAAATGCCATTGTTAAGCCATTCAAATTAGACGATGTACGCGAAGCGCTCTCTGATGTGGGTATTGAAGGTATGACTGTTTCTGAAGTGAAAGGCTTTGGTCGTCAGAAGGGACACACTGAATTGTATCGTGGTGCAGAGTACCAAGTGGATTTCCTACCAAAGGTGAAGCTAGAGATTGCTACCCAAGCTGAGAATGTTGACCGAGTTGTTGAAGCGATTAGCCAAGCGGCACACACCGGAAAAATCGGCGACGGCAAAATTTTTGTGTATGACCTAAGCCAAGCCGTACGAATTCGTACTGGTGAAATGGATGCTGAAGCACTTTAAAGAATTACAAGGACTGGAGACTTTAATATGGAACTTACAACAACAGTAACGGAACTACGTTACGCACTAGACACTTTTTTCTTCCTCATTTCAGGTGCGTTGGTAATGTGGATGGCAGCAGGCTTCGCGATGTTAGAAGCTGGCCTAGTTCGTTCAAAGAACACCACAGAAATTTTAACTAAGAACATCTGTTTGTACGCAATTGCTTGTACAGCTTTCTTAGTGGTTGGTTACAACATCATGTATGTCGACAACGGTGAAGGCGGTTGGTTGCCATCATTTGGTACTCTAATTGGTACACAAGGTAAAGGCGCAGATCACTCTCTAGAATCAGACTTCTTCTTCCAGGTAGTATTCGTTGCAACAGCAATGTCTGTAGTATCTGGTGCGGTTGCTGAGCGTATGAAGCTTTGGTCATTCCTAATCTTCTCTGTAGTACTAACAGCGTTCATTTACCCTGTTGAAGGTTATTGGACTTGGGGCGGTGGTTTCCTATCAGAAGCGGGTTTCAGTGACTTCGCAGGTTCAGGTATCGTACACATGGCTGGTGCAGCAGCAGCGTTAGCTGGTGTTCTACTACTCGGTGCTCGTAAAGGTAAATACGGTAAGAACGGTGAAATCTACCCGATTCCTGGTTCAAACATGCCACTTGCAACGCTAGGTACATTTATCCTTTGGTTCGGTTGGTTCGGTTTCAACGGCGGTTCTCAACTGATGGTTTCGGATTTTGAGAACGCAACAGCAGTAGGTCAAATCTTCCTTAACACCAACGCAGCAGCAGCAGCAGGCGCAATTGCAGCACTACTAGTATGTAAAACAACTTGGGGTAAAGCAGACCTAACAATGATTCTTAACGGCGCGTTAGCTGGCCTAGTAGCAATCACTGCAGACCCTCTATCACCATCACCTCTATTTGCTGTAGCGATTGGTTCGGTATCTGGTGCATTGGTTGTATTCAGCATCATCGCTCTAGACAAAGCTAAGATTGATGATCCAGTAGGTGCTATCTCTGTACACGGTGTATGTGGTTTCTTCGGTCTAATGGCTGTGCCACTAAGCAACGCTGATGCAACGTTTGGTGCTCAGCTAATGGGTGCAGCAGTCATCTTTGCATGGGTATTCGGTGCTAGCCTAGCAGTATGGGCGGTGCTTAAAGCAACAATCGGTATCCGAGTAACGGAAGATGAAGAACTTGAAGGTATGGACATGCACGATTGTGGTGTCGGCGCTTACCCTGAGTTTGTATCAGTAAAATAATCAACAGTCGTCGCCTAATCTGAATGGGTTAGGTTGGACAAAGAAAGCCCCGCAACTCTTGTTGCGGGGCTTTGTTGTATTTACGGTTGCACAATATATAAACACGAACGTTGAAGTTAGGCTCATTGTTTAAGGGGAACGACAAGACACAAAGTTGAAATGGTTTGTTACAAAAGTGAGAGTTTGAATGGTCTGAGTAGACGGATTTTTTGTTGGTCGTCATTGTAATTATGTTAATGATGAATATAATAACGCAACTGATAGACATTATCATTTCGATATAAAGGATTTTACAATGAAGAAACTGCTAACACTTTCAGCTCTAGCGTGTGGTGTAATTGCCCCGACAGCAATGGCTGCGGAAGAAGTAAACGTATACTCTTACCGTCAACCTTTCCTTGTTGAGCCAATGTTCAAAGAGTTCACAAAAGAGACTGGTATTAAAGTAAACGTTAAGTTTGCTAAAAAAGGTTTAGCAGAGAAGTTAGCTCAAGAGGGTGAATACAGCCCAGCTGACGTTGTCTTAACTGTAGATATCAGCCGTCTATCTGAATTAACTAAACAAGGTCTAGTTCAATCTGTAGAGAGCGATGTACTTGAAAAGAACATCCCAGCTCAATACCAAGATACAGATAACGAGTGGTTCGCTCTAACAACTCGTACACGTAGCGTTTATTCTTCACGTGACCGTGTTGGTCGTCTAGGTGAAGAGTTCACTTACGAAGATCTAACTAAGCCTGAATTTAAAGGCAAAATCTGTACTCGTAGTGGTAAGCACCCATACAATGTTTCTCTAGTATCTTCGATGATTGCTCACAAAGGTGAAGCTGAAACGAAAGAATGGCTAGAAGGCGTAAAAGCAAACCTAGCACGTAAGCCTCAAGGTAACGACCGCGCGCAAGTTAAAGCGATTAAAGAAGGTCTATGTGATGTTGCTCTTGGTAACAGCTACTACCTAGGTAAGATGGTTAATGATAAAGAGCAAAAAGCTTGGGCTGACTCTGTTTACATTAACTTCCCTAACCAAGAGACTACAGGTACTCACGTAAACATCTCTGGTATGGCAATGGCTAAATACTCTCCAAATGAAGAGAATGCCGTTAAGCTGATGGAATTCCTATCTGGTGACACAGCACAAAGCATGTACGCAGAAGTGAACTACGAATACCCAGTGAAAGCAGACGTTAAACCTTCTGAGCTTGTTGCTTCATGGGGCGAGTTCAAAGCGGATACTATTTCTCTAGACGAAATTGCAAACCACCACGCGGCTGCAATCAAGCTATTAGACGAAGTTAAGTTCGATCTATAATTTATTACGGTAGGCTTCGGCCTAAGTAAAATGACAACCTCAAGTCGCCATTTTGGCTACTTGGGGTTGTTTGTTATTGGAAAATCACTTTTTGATACAAAGCACCCCGTTGATCCCTTGAGTTATTAGCATCTCACCTTGAAGTCATTAGAGTATATGGGTATAAATAACCCCACCATTAAAAGGATATGAGATGTATTTGCAAATGCATTTGTGTTTCATTAAGCCTCGTTGTAGTTAGGCGATGAAAGAAAAGAATTATTTATGGAACACCAGTAGCGGCATTATTGCTGTATTACTGGTCTTACCGATCTTAGCGATTTTTACGACGGCTGTTGGAGAAACAGATGAGCTATTTTCTCATCTGATGTCCACAGTGATGCCTACCTATGCCTACAATACGGTGGTTTTAGTCATAGGAACCATGTTCCTGTCTTTAGTTTTTGGTATTCCGTCGGCTTGGGTTATGGCAATGTGCCGTGTTCCGGGAGAGCGTGTTTTGCAGTGGGCACTCGTCCTGCCATTAGCAATGCCAGGCTATATTGTTGGGTATATATTCACCGATTGGTTCGACTTTGCTGGGCCTGTTCAAGTTCTACTGCGAGATCTTACTGGGTGGGGACCCGGTGAGTATTGGTTCCCGGATATTAGAACCTTATCTGGTGCTATTATTGTTCTGTCTCTCGTTCTCTATCCTTATGTTTACTTGCTGTGCCGCGCCGCATTTATGGAGCAAAACGTCTCCTTACTGCAATCCGCTCGGTTGCTAAAATGCTCGCCTTGGGAAAGCTTCCGTCGTATCTCCTTACCACTTGTTCGTCCATCAATGGCGGTCGGTTTATCGCTTGTTGCTATGGAGACCATCGGTGACTTTGGTACCGTGAGTTACTTTGCGGTAAATACTTTAACGACTGCGGTTTATGATACTTGGCTAGGCTACTCAAGCTTAACGGCAGCTGCGAAAATATCGGCAATCATGCTGGTTATCGTGATCCTACTGTTGAGCTCAGAGCGATACAGTCGCCGTAAGCAGAAGCTATTCCTGAATCAGTTCAGCAGCCGCGAAGATTTTCGTTACGACCTTTCTGGTTGGAAAAAATGGCTGGCACTATTCTGGTGCTGGGGATTAGTTTGCGTTGCGTTCTTATTCCCTCTTGGCCAGCTCATTATTTACGCCTACAAATATTTTGCTCAAAGCTGGACCCCTGAATTCAGAGAATATGCCATCAACAGCCTTTACGTTTCGGTAGCTGCTGCGATTATTGGCGTGATTATCGCGATGATTGTTAACTTTAATCAACGCGTTAGTCCGAGTAAGAAAAATCAGGCTTATATGCGTCTCGCTTCGATGGGCTATGCCGTTCCAGGCACCGTGTTAGCGATTGGGGTGATGGTACCTGTTTTGTTCATGGATCACTTGGTCAATGACATTGCGAAAGTGATGGAGTGGGGGCGACCTGGTTTGATCTTCTCTGGCTCCATGTTCGCGTTAATTTTTGCCATGGTCGTACGTTTCTCTGCAGTGGCAATTGGCAGTATTGAAAGCAGCTTGAGTAAAGTATCCCCTTCATTGGATATGGCCTCAAAAACCATGGGCTGCAATACCAACCAGATGTTACGTCGTGTTCATTTACCTTTGATTAAACGTGGCGCATTGATCGCTGGCTTACTGGTGTTTATCGAATCAATGAAAGAGTTGAATGCGGCATTGCTGCTGCGTCCTTTCAACTTCGAGACATTGGCGACTTATGTTTATAACTATGCCTCAGATGAGCACCTAGAATTGGCGGCGATGCCTGCTGTATTATTGGTGTTGGTGGGTTTAATTCCTCTAATCATCGTAAACCGTTCCTTGGAGCAGAAAAACTAATGAGTTGTGCATTATCAATTAAAGATCTGACTTGTAAGTATGAGTCGCAAACCATTTTGGAAGCGCTCTCGTTAGAAGTTGAGCATGGTGAAATTGTTTGTCTTCTTGGTGCGAGTGGCTGCGGTAAAACGACCTTACTGAAGGCGATTGCGGGCTTACTTCCATTGAGTAGCGGTGTGATGAGTTTGAATTGTCAAACCATTGATGATGGCGAGAATTGGTTGCCACCAGAGCAGCGTAACATTGGTATGATTTTCCAAGATTACGCCCTGTTTCCGCACCTGACGGTAAACCAGAATGTCGGCTTTGGCTTGAAAGACCTTTCTGAGCAGCAAAAGAAAGACAAAGTTCAAGAGATGCTGGAGTTGGTTCACTTAGATGAGTACGGTGACCGCTACCCACACCAACTTTCAGGTGGTCAACAACAGCGTGTCGCTATTGCTCGTTCTTTGGCGTACAAGCCAGACTTGCTACTGTTAGATGAACCATTCTCAAACATCGATACTCAGGTTCGTCATGAGCTGATTTCTCAGATTCGCAAGATTTTTAAGAAGCAGGGTGTTACAGCTATCTTCGTAACTCACAGCCGTGAAGAAGCGTTCGCATTTGCAGATAAAATGGCAGTAATGAACCATGGTGTGATTGAGCAGTATGGTTCGGCATCTGAGTTGTATTTCCATCCTTCAAGTAAGTTTGTTGCAGACTTTTTGGGTGGCGGTAGCTACCTCAATGCACAGCGTATTTCGGAGCATGAATTTGAAACCAGTTTGGGTATGGTTGAAGCCAAACCGCAAACGGAGATTGAGTTCGGCAATACATGTGATCTTCTGCTAAGGCCCCAGCATATCCAAGCAAGTTACGAGCAAGATAGTGCTATTTCGGTGCTAGAACAGCAATTTATGGGTGATCACTGTCGTTATGTAATCGAAGCGCATGGTCAGAAGTTATTAGCAACCTCGTCAGAAGCACTTGAAGTGGGTATGCCGGTCAACGTAAAAGTCGATACCAAAGGCGTATTGGCTTTTTAAAGAGATATAACGCGATACTAATCGTTACAAGAATCGCGATAAAAAAGCCCAGCACTTTAATCAAAGTACTGGGCAAGAGTTCTTCACTTATAGGCTTTAACAAGGCAGTGATTTGTTAAGTCCCATACAAAACTGCTGCACTCTATAAGCCTATAGAGAGAGGAAGTCTTTCACTTTTTGAAGAACACGTTCTGCAGTGTCTTTATCTTCCATTTCTGCGAAGATTCGTAGTAACGGCTCTGTTCCTGAGAAGCGAGCAATCACCCAGCCGCCATTCTTGAAGTACACCTTGGCACCATCTTCATAGCTTACTTTTTCAATTTCGTATTCAAATTCAGGCAGTTGCTTCTCGACGTAGATCTTAGTGTAAAGCGCTTCTTTCTCTGAAGGTTTAAACTTACAATCGCCTTCTGCGGTGTAGGCATAGCCATATTTAGAGTAAATCTCATCAAGTAATTCAGACAACTTCTTGCCTGTCACACTGATCATCTCAACCAGTAAGCTTGAAGCAAATACGCCATCCTTACCTTTGATGTGACCACGAATGGTTAAACCACCTGAACTTTCGCCACCAATCAGAGAGTCATCGGCCTCCATTTGTGAGCTGATATGCTTAAAGCCTACAGGAACCTCAAAGCTCTTCTCACCATGATCTGCCGCCACTTTATCCAGTAGGTGTGTGGTTGCGATGTTACGAACGACAGAGCCCTTCCAGCCTTTGTATTCCAGCAAGTAGTAGTAAAGTAGGAGTAGCACTTCGTTAGGGTGAATGAAGTGACCTTTCTCATCGATGATTCCCAAACGGTCAGCATCGCCATCAGTACCAATACCAATGTCATAGCCTTCTGCTGCAACTAAGTGCTTCAAGCGATACAGCGTTGCAGCATTTGGCGACGGCATTAAGCCACCAAAATCTGGGTTTTTGCCATCGTTGATGACGTCGACATCACAGCGACCGTTAATCAGCACGGTTTGCAGAGCGTTTTTCGCCACACCAAACATTGGGTCGATCAGCACGCGTAGATTCGCTTTCTTAATCGATTCAATATCGATGGCATTAATGATGGAATCAACAAAGGCGTTCATCGGGTTGATGATTTCGATCTCTTTGTCATTCAACGCTTGCTCGAAATCGACACGAATAATATCTTCGTTGGTCAGTGTTGCGATTTGCTGTTCGATCTTCTCTGTGATGATCTCATCAGCATCACGGCCACCTTCAATGAATACTTTGATGCCATTGTAATCGGCTGGGTTGTGAGAGGCGGTAATACACGCCGAGTAGGTGCATCCCATCTCTTTTGCTTGGAACATCACGATAGGTGTTGGAACAAACTTATCGATGAAGCTTACTTTGATGTTGTTCGCCGCAAGTACTTCTGCAAACCAACATGCGGCTTTATCGGAAAGGAAACGACGGTCATAGCCGATCACAAACCCATTCTTGGCTGCATCTTCGTTGTTGATGATGTTAGCGAGTGCTTGCGCTACCAAACGGACGTTTTCTCTAGTGAACTCCTCACCAATGAAAGCGCGCCAGCCACCTGTACCAAATTTAATCATTAGAAAATCCTTTTAGTCTCATTGTCTCAAGCCTGTAAAGACTTGAGACAAGAGCTGTTCGTTAAATTGCGTGACTAGCCTAGAACAACGACAACATCGTTCACGCTGCCTTCTGCTTGTACTGGGATAGCGCCTTCAACTGATTCACCATTGATAGTGATAGAGGCAGCGCCTTTGCTTACTGCATTCGGGTTTTGCACTGTGATGTTATAAGTCGCGCCACGCCATTGACGAGTAACCTCGAATTCTGGCCAATCAGTCGGGATACAAGGATCAACCGTTAAGCCTTCAAAGCCTGTACGAACACCAAGAATGAAGTTGGTTACCGCGAAGTAAGCCCAACCAGAGGTACCGGTTAACCAAGGGTGGTTTGCACGGCCGTGGTCTTGGTGATCTTTACCCATGATGAACTGCACGTACGAGTATGGTTCTGCGTAACGCGTTTCAATCATGTCGTTTTGGTTGTATGGGTTCAGTGCGTCGTAGAATTTCATCGCACGGTCACCACGGCCTAGTTTCGCTTCTGCTACCCAGGCCCATGGGTTAGGGTGAGAGAAGATTGCGCCGTTCTCTTTTACGCCTTGGTAAACGCGAGTTACGAAACCGATATCATCGTTTGGTGTTGCAAATGAAGGAGAGTTTAGGTGTAGGCCGTATTCTGAGAAAAGGTTCTCATCAACAGCGTCCATCGCTTTCTCACCGCGTTCTTGAGATACAGCACCAGATAGAACGGCTAGCGTGTTTGACTCAAGGTGTACACGACCTTCAGCTTGTTGAGCGGTACCGATCTTGTCGCCATTTTTAGTTAGACCACGGATGTACCAGCCGCCTTCGTCATCCCAAAGGTGCGTTTCACACGCTTCGCGAACGTTAGCTGCCATTTCAGTGTATTTCGCAACATCAGCATCGTTATTACGGAACTTAGCAAGATCTAGGAATTCTTGTAGCGCCCAGAAGTGTAGGAATGAAACCATTGAAGATTCACCACCACCTAGGTTCAAACAGTCATTCCAGTCAGCTCGAAGACCTTTACAGATACCCGTTTGACCCACGTATTCAGCAGAGAAGTTCAGTGCCGCTTTCATGTGTTCATAAACTGTCGCCTCGCCACCGTCTGCGTATGGAATCACTTCATCGAAGAAGTCGTGCTCACCGGTTTCCATTACGTATTTGATAATGGTCGGAACGATCCATAGGTGGTCATCAGAACATGTGTCTTCAATGCCGTGGATCTTGTCGTCATCTGACGGTGTTGGAACAACTGTTGGTGATTTTGATGGCTCAACGTCGGCTTTCTCTGGATCGAACCAGTCAGGATCGAACAAGTGTAGACCGTAGCCCGCTTTCACTTGGCCGCGAAGCAGGTCGATAATACGTTTCTTGGTCATTTGTGGGTTGGCATGGGGTACTGAAATAGCATCTTGAGCCGTATCACGGTAACCAAGACCAGTACGACCGCCAACTTCGATGAATGATGCAAAGCGTGACCAAACCACACAGGTTTCCGCTTGGTATAGCGTCCACGTGTTGATCATTGTGTCTAAGCCTTCGTTTGGCGACTTAACTTGGAATTTGTTGCAACGCTCGTCCCAGTGATCTTTGATGCCTTGGAAAGCGGCGTCTACGTTTGCTGTGTCTTGGTACTTCTCACGTAGGCGTTCACCGTTGCCTTTACCGATACCGAGTACATACGCAAAGCGAACTTCTTCACCGGGTTGAATCGTAAATTGCTTGTGCAGAGAACCACAATGGTTGTAACAAGTTTGAGCGCTGTTAGAACACTTACCGTTTTCAACCGCAATTGGATTTGCTTCATCACGGTACATACCAAGGAAGTTGTCACGTTGGCCATCGTAGCTGTCTGGTGAGAAAGTTGAAGCTAGGTAGTAGAAGCCTTCAAAGTCGTTAGTGTTGTAGTACAGGTCGTATTCCAGAACACCTTCTTGGTAAGACGTGCCCGCAGAGTACAAAGACATCTGATGGTTTTGATTGTCTGATTGAATATGGCTGAAAGAGAACTCAACAAACGAGAAAGTGCTGATAGTACGTGGCTTGTCAGTGTTGTTCTTTAATACAACGTCCCAAACTTCTGCATCTTCACCCTTAGGTACGAATAGCGTCTTGGTTGCGGTAATGCCGCTGTATTCACATTTGAATTTTGAGTATGACAGGCCGTGACGAACTTCGTAGTTCGCTTCATCTAGGCTCTTTGCCACTGGTTGCCAAGAGATAGACCAGTAATCACCCGTCTCATCATCACGCAGGTAAACATAGTGTCCTGGGCGGTCAAAGGTGCCGTTTGGACGGAACTTAGTAACACGGTTGTATTCCGGAGAATTGTAGAACGAGTAACCGCCCGCATTGTGCGAAATCACGGTACAAAACTTTTCAGTACCTAGGTAGTTTGTCCAAGGTGCTGGTACATCAGGGCGAGTGATGACGTATTCGCGATTGTCGTTATCGAAATAGCCGTATTTCATTGTCATTTCCTTTTTAACAAACTGCATCTATGCAGCTAATTTTTAAATAGTGATGCTGAGTCGTATCTAACTGAGCACCTTAATTTGAGTCAGCAACCACTCGATATGAGTGTCGCTTTGGTTTGTTTTATTGAGCTTTCCAAGGGTTGCGATAATCAACATTGAGTTTGTCGAGTAATGGCAGATGCCCCTTTAGGCGAGATAGGTAATCTAGCCAGTTTCGGTTGTTTTTATGTGTCCAACATCCTTCAGCTAAAGCGCTAATTCTTGGGAATACCATGTAATCCATACGCTTTTGGTTGGTGACGATCTCACACCATAGAGCACACTGAATTCCGCGGATCCGCTTACGAATTGGGTCGGTGTCGGATATCTCAGCAAGTGCTTCGTAGGTATAAGCTTGTTCTAATGGGATAACGGCAGCCCAATCTACGCCCGGTTCTTCCGGTGCATAATCTTGGGTCATGTCGAGATAGGTAAACTGTGCAGGTTGCAACACCACATCAAAGCCTTGGCGAGCGCAATTGACAGCCGCTTCTTCACTGAGCCATGAGTAGATGATGGTCTCTTTACTCACTTTGTCGCCGTGCTGTGCTTCTTCCCAGCCGACCATGCGTTTGCCGAGTTGCTTAAGCTTGTTTTCGGCATAGCGGAATAGGTGACCTTGTAGGTCTTTGCTGTCTTGGTACTGGTGTTCTTTCATCAACGCTTGAGCAGCAGGGCTGTTGCTCCACACTCCCGGTGGCACTTCGTCTGCACCCATGTGAATTAATTCGCTCGGGAACAGCTCTGCGACTTCTTCAATAACTGCATCTAGAAATTGGTAAGTGCCTGGTAAACCTGGGTTTAGGACGTTGTCGTTGTAGTGCTGAATGCTTTTGTATTGAGTAGTGTCAGCTTGCTCTACCAACATGTCAGGCAGTGATTTGATTGCGGCACGGCAGTGTCCCGGAATATCGATCTCTGGGATCACCGTGATGCTGCGTTGCTCTGCATATTCAATGACTTCACGAATTTGTTGTTGCGTGTAGAAGCCGCCGTAGTTTTCCGCAATGTGGGTATATTGCGGCTCTAGTGCATGATCAGGGCCACGCCAAGCGCCAATTTCTGTTAGCTGTGGCAGGCTCTTTATCTCAATTCTCCAACCTTCATCGTCAGTTAGGTGCCAATGAAATACGTTGAACTTGTAGTGCGCCAGTTGATTGATTAAACGCTTCACTTGCTCTACTGAGTGGAAGTGACGAGCGCAGTCCAACATCATGCCGCGGTACTTAAAGCGCGGTTGGTCGGCTATCTTGCAACATGGTAGAGAGAAGTTCTCTGCGTCCAGTTGTTGAACTAGTTGAATCAAGCTTGCCACAGCGTGTGTAAAGCCCGACTGGCTGCCTGATTCAGCAATAATCTGTTGTGCAGTGATGGTCAGTTTGTACTCGGCTTCATCTAACGTCGGGTTGCTGCGAAATAGAATGTTGCCGCTTTCGTCTTTTGAAAGTTCAGCTGAAAGCGCGGTCGAAAGAGACAGCTCAAAGGTCGAGAGCAACTCTTGCTGGAACCAAGAGACTGCCTTATCAGCAAGATGAGATTGAACCTCAATTCTGCAGTCGTTATTTAGCGCGAAGTTACTTAGCGCGAAACTACCTTGCTGAAATTCGATCTGATTAGGCTGAGGAATCAATGCAATCTCAGCAGCGTTAACTTCAGGTATTTGATTGCGTTCACGGTATGGCGAAGCCAGTACTATGGGTGATATCGCGACAGGCAGTACCGATGTTTCTCCATCATTATGTGACTGGATAAAGGCATCGTTAAGGCCATCAGAATAAAAACGGAATGGGGCGCTTTGAATGCTGAATTCAAGGTAGTAATGGTTGTTCGCCTTTAACACTGACGAACTTGGTTTGAACGAACAAAAGCTTCCAACTTGAGTCAGTTCACCTTGCGATAAACTTTCTGGAAGGATGAATCGATCAAATGCAAAGTGCAGAGACCAATCTGTTACGTCGAGGTCACTTAAGTTATGTACCGTAAGGCCAAATCGGCAGTTATTTTTTTGTTCAGAAAGAACAGCTAAGTCGATGCGATAATTCATATAACTTCCCTGCTAAGCCTGTTGATACAAGTTGTGTTGTGGTTTCCCGGCAAACATCAATGCGCCTTCAATAGCGTCGAATTGAGGTTTAACGATCCATTGTTGTACTGGTGGTGATAGCCAGTTGAGAATACGCTCAGCGATACTTCCCATTAAGCACACCTTGTCAGCGCCTTTTCGATGCAGTGCTAAGACAAACATTTCGATATCAGCCGCGGTTTGCTTGAGCATATCGATAGCCAGTTCGTCACCTTCGTTAGCGAGTTGAAAAATAACTGGTGAGAATTGACCGTAATCCTTTGGAATAGCACCTTTTGACCATTCGACAATGGCATCCACATCATTATTAAAGTGATTCATCACATGTAGAGTCAGCGGGGTTTTGTTGCGAATACCGTCTTCTGCAAGCAAGACTTGTTGAATCAAACGTAAGCCCATGACTGCGCCGCCGCCTTGATCTGAAATCGGAAATTCACGACCGCCAACAACATGTTGTTCGCCGTTGTTTAAGTAGATGCCGCACGAACCGGTGCCACCGATCATGATTGCACCGTCTTGGCCATTGTGAGCACCAATGCAAGCGCCGTAAGCGTCTGTATTGAGTGTCATGCTTGCGAAAGGGTGTGTCTGTGCCATGAAGTCGAGCCATGCTGATTTTTGCTCTGCGCCAGCCAGTGCTAGGCCAACATGCATATTTGAAAAATGGTCTGAGTTGAGTTGCCCTTGTTGTGCAGCTTTTGTGATGGCATCAATAATTGAGCTCATCGCAACATCAACACCCAAAAGGATGTTGCCACTGCCACTTTTCGCTTCACCAATCAGTTTGCCTTGAGCGTCACGAATACGAGCACGACAAGAAGTACCACCACCATCAATACCGACGTAGTAAAGAGTCATTATTATTGCTCCTTACGCTGAGCTAAGAAGTTGAACTGTGCAGCGGTTGCTAATAAGAACCACGCACCATGAGGGATCCATTGCTCACCCCAGCGCCAGTTTTGAAGCATGTCATCTTTTTGTGCTGGTGGATTGAACGCAATGTCTTGTTCATCTTCAAAACCAGCTGTGATGCCATTACAGATACCGCCTTTCGCATTGAAGAACCCAAGCTGAGGTAGGTAGTCTGGGTTGTTATGGCCATGACCATCGAGCATGCACATGTGGTATGGGTTGAGGCCCAAGATCCAATCAAGGCTATTTTGTGAAAGCTGGATTAAGCGCTCTTGAAGTTCGCTATCTTTAATGTGCGGTTGAACTAGGTAAGCCATGGTTGCGAGTGAGCCAAGGCGTGCGTTCTCGCCTTGCCACCAGTAACCGGTTTCGTTCTGTTGAGCGACGAAGAAGGCATCACGTTTATCACCATCGACAGATTTAACGTATTGTCTTGGATAGCCAAATGGGTTGGTGACTTTGTCGGTGATGTTGATTTCGAACTGACAAGCTTGTTCAACAACTGTGCGCGCCTGCTCTTTTAATTCAGCATCGGTTTCATTGTCGATGTATTCACATAGTGCAATCACAGGAAGACCGGCTTCAGCTGCGTGAAAGTATGGACGAGAGCCATCAGAGTTTGCCGACCAGAAGTGCTCAAATGAATCATCGGATTGCTGACGAGAGATTAAACGAGTCGCCCAAGTTCTTGCTTCTGATAGGTATTGCTGGTCTTGTGTTACGCGATACAGCTCATTGGCTGCGAGTAGGGCGCAATACTCATCGATGATGTTCTCGTCACCATCGTTTAGATACTGGAGGTTGTACTCTTTTAGATGCCAGTAACCCTTAACCGCCATTTCAAGGTATGTGTGGCTCGAGTAGCTGCCAGAGATTTCAAGCTCAGAAGCTGCGGCTAATGCTGCGATAGCAACACCTGCACCTTGTCGGTAGCCCGCTTGTAAGTCCGTTGATTTATGACCTTCTTGAGTCGCATAAGCGCAGATATCGCGTTGGTTGATATCTTTGCTCCATTTGTCGAATACCGTCATATAGAAGTATCCGTCAGCGTCTTGCATACGCACTAAGAAGTCGGCACCGAACAGAGCCTCTTCCGTTAGACGAGTCATGGAGAATTTCGGGAAGTCTGGGTTATGGCTAGTCAAGCGTACGCTTTTTAGCATGTTCCAAACGACCATCGGAATTTGTTGTGGGTTTAGGTAGTTACCATAAGACAGGTGGCTAAAATATTTACTGACATCACCTGATGCGTCATACCATCCACCGTGGACATCGACGTATCGGTCGGTACCTAGAATTTGTGCTTGTCGATCTTTTTTGTCGAAAATACCGCCACAGCGTTGTGACTTAAAGTAATGAAGCACATCAGAAAACGTGTGGTTCATTAATAGGTTGCTACCAATCTCAAATACTTCTGAACGCAGGTTGTCAAAACGTAGGTAGTAGCGACCAGATTCAGTGACTGAACTGAAATCAATAGTGAAGAATTGCCCTTGATGCCAATTTGCTACGCGGCCTTGTTTAACCACATCAAAATTTCCGACAGTCATATGGTTGTCAGCACAGACGAGTAGAGCCGTAGTGCTTGATAGGCGAGCTTTCTTAGTTTGTAGGATAGCTTGCTTCGGGCCTGTGGACTCATAGCCAATATGGTTGGTCAATAACAGCATCAATATTCTCCGACAGTCCTAGTTTCTATTGGCTAGGTACTTGAATGTTTTGGATATAAATAGTTAGGGTCCGAAGACCCTAACTTGGGTTTTATTGCTTAGCTTTCGTGTAGGTAACAGCGCACAAAGTGGTTATCAGCGAGCTGCGTAACCCCTGGTAGCTGCTCTTTGCACTTATCCATTGCGTGAGTACATCGGCCTGCAAATGGGCAGCCTGCTGATACTGGTGTCCACAGAGGAATCTCACCTTTGTTGCCTGCAAGTTGCTCGTGGATCGACTTCTTAGGATCTGGAACGGCCGAAACAAGCAATTGGGTGTATGGGTGCTGAGGGTTAGCAATCACGTCATCGGTATCGCCCCATTCCACCATGTGTCCCACGTACATCACCGAAAGGTCTTCAGCGATGTAACGAGCGGTTGCGATATCGTGAGTGATGTAAAGCAGAGACATTTGCTTCTCGAACTTCATCTCTTCCATCAGGTTCAAAACACCGGCACGAATCGATACATCAAGCATTGAAGTTGGCTCATCGGCTAGTACAACTTCGGCACCTACCGCGATGTTGCGGGCTAGGTTGACACGTTGACGTTGGCCGCCAGACAGTTGGTGAGGGTACTTCTTCGCCGTCTCTTTTGGTGGGATCAGGCCCACTTGCTCTAAAAGATCGTAAACACGTTCTTCTAGTTCTCTCTTATTGCCCGGGGTTACCTTCTTGTGGATCAACAGTGGTCGAGCAATGTGGTGGAAGATATTGTGTGTTGGGTTCAATGAACCAAACGGGTCTTGCCATACCATCTGCACACCTTCACGGTAGTGCATAAGATCTTTTCTGCTTGAGATCTCTTGGATATCACGACCTTTGTATTCGATCATGCCACCTGAAGGTGCGTACATTTTTGCGATCATTTTTGCGGTTGTTGATTTGCCTGAACCAGACTCACCAACCACTGCTAGGCCACGGCTTTTGTACATCTTGAATGACACGTCGTTAATCGCACGCATCATTGGGGTTTGAATGGTGGTACTGCTTATTGGGAAGTCTTTTACGACATTCTTGCCTTCTACCAATAATTGACCGAAATCTTTGCTCATAATTGTCTCCAGAATCCTTATTCGCTTTGCTTGTTTTTAGGCGGTCGAGCCGCCTTGTTCGTTATTCACGCTGAGTCAGCGTGCAAGCTATAGCTTCCTTTGTACTATTGGGTCACCGTACAGGTGGCAGTTAGACAAATGTCCCGGGTCGATAGAACGCAGCTTGGTTGGCACCTTGGTACACGTTTCATGTACACGGTCACAACGAGCTTGGAAACGACACCCTTCAGGGATCTCTAACAGGTTCAGAGGGTTACCCGGAATACCTGCTAACTTTGTCTTTGGCCCTGTCAGTGGAGGGAAAGAACTTCCCAACCCTTTGGTGTAAGGGTGGTAAGGGTTTTCTAGAATATCTTGAGAGTTAGCTACTTCGATTAGCTCACCTGAGTACATGATGCCGATGCGGTCAGAGAACTCGACCATCAATGACAAGTCATGGGTGATGAACAGAATCGAGAAGCCAAACTCTTCTTTCAGTGCATAGATCTTTTGTAGGATTTCGCGTTGCACAACCACATCAAGTGCGGTTGTCGGCTCATCCATAATGATCAGCTTTGGATTCAGTGCTAACGCGATAGCGATAACTAAGCGCTGACGCATGCCGCCAGAGAATTGGTGAGGGTAATCACTCAATCGGCTCGGGTGAATATCTACGATTTCAAGTAGACCTTCAGCACGTTGTTTAGCTTGCTCACGAGTCATGTTGGTGTGACGCATGATTACGTCACAGAACTGCTCTTCCATCGGTAGTACTGGGTTGAGTGCGTTCATCGCGCTCTGAAATACCATCGACATCTCGCTCCAACGGAACGACTGCATACGGTCATCACTGTATTCAAGGATGTTCTCACCGTTGAAGATAACCTCACCACCACTGATGTAAGCGGGCGGCTTATGAAGACGCATAAGAGAGAAAGCGACCGTTGATTTACCACAGCCAGATTCACCAGCTAGGCCGAATACTTCACCTGGAGCGATGTCGAAACTTACGTTGTTACACGCACGAACATCGCCTGACTCTGTGATGTAATCCACGCATAAGTTGCGGATAGAAATTAGTGGTTCAGACATGATTATTTATCTCCGCTCCAAAGTGCATTTTGTGGTGGTAGTTCTGGTTCACGTTCTTCTTTGTCTTGTGCTGCTAGTTTCTTCCAACGCTTCATGCCTTTGTGAGAACGCAGTTGCGGGTTAGCAATTTCATCGACCGCGAAGTTAAGTAGAGCAAGGCCAGTTACAAGTAGTGTCAGTGCGATACAAGGAGCCAGCAGTTCCCACCAAGCGCCAATCAGCATTGATGAAGAGGTTTGAACGTTGTAAAGCATGATGCCCCAGCTGATTGTGTTCGGGTCACCAAGACCTAGGAACGAGATGGTTGCTTCCATCATGATTGCGTACATCACCGAACCGATGAAGCTTGCGCCAACGATAGAGATAAGGTTTGGCAGAATCTCTACGAAGATGATGCGGAATGAAGATTCACCCAAAACTTCAGCGGCTTTTACAAACTCTTTTTCACGCAGTGCTAAGGTCTGGGAGCGAACAACACGGGCGCCCCAAGCCCAGGACATAAAGCCGATAACCAAGGTTATGGTGAGTGGCCCTGCCTCACCGATAAAGGCTGCTACTACGAACAGTAATGGGTATTGAGGGATTACCAGCATGATGTTCATTGCGGCTGTTAGAACGTCATCGACACGGCCACCGAAGTAACCTGCAGAAACACCAATAACAGTTGCGAGTAAACATACGGTTAGACCCGCACCAAAACCTACAGCAAGAGATACGCGTGCGCCGTATACCACTTGAGACCAAACGTCACGACCCATACGAGTTGTACCTAGTACGTGGTCTGCCTTTTTAGACATGATCAATGTACGACGGTCGTCTGCTAGATTTTGAGCAACCCAGCCATCAGGGTTAGTTTGTGCAGACTTCACCACGAAACCAGGATATTCGTGTGGGTTACCTGTACGCTTGTCTGGTACATGTTTGGTGATTAATGGAGCTGCAATCGCGCCAAGAATAAAAATACTTAGGATGATGACGCCTGTTAGGGCCATCGGGTTACGCCAAATGAGTTTTAGAAAGTCTTTCATGATTATTTACCACCCTTACGAAGACGAGGGTCAAGAACAACGTAAAGCATGTCTGCAACTAGGTTAAAGAACAGCATGAATAGCGTCATGATAAGCAGCTGACCTTGCAGTACTTGGTAGTCACGAGCGTTAATTGCGTTGAAAAGTACGCTGCCAAGACCCGGGTAGTTAAAGATGATTTCGATAATTAACTGACCACCGATTGCCATACCTAGCGACATTGAAAGGGCTGTCACACTAGGTAGCATCGCGTTACGAGCTGCGTAGTTGAATACCACTCGGTTTTCGCTCAGGCCTTTGCCTTTCGCCATGGTGATGTAGTCTTCGGCTAGTAGGTTGATCATGTTGTTACGCATGTTTACTAGGAAGCCACCAATTTGAACAACAGAAGCACAGAACAGTGGTAAGAAGGCGTGGTAAGCGACATCTTTAATGAATGCCCAGCTTGTCCAATCAGGTATAGTACCAGCGGTGTAGGCATACCCTGTTGGGAACCACTTCAAGCCAATTGCAAAGGTAAATAGTGCAATCATCGCGATAACAACTTGAGGAACGGCTTGTAGAATCAGCATCCCTGGCGTTACGAAGGCATCGTACTTACTGCCGCGTTTCCACGCTGCGAAAATACCTAGGGTTGAACCAATCGAGAAAGAAAGAATAACTGCGGTGCCGGCTAAGAAAAGCGACCAACCGAATGCTCCACCCAACAGTGTGTTTACAGAAAGTGGGTAGAATTGAATTGATGTACCAAGTTCCCAGCTAAGAATGTTCTTCATGTACGCCACGTATTGAACTAAGTAGCCACCATCAACGAAGCCTAATAGTTCTTTCATTGCAGCAATACGCTCTGGAGTAACTTGTACAGAAGCGTTCGCAAACATCATGGTAACTGGGTCACCAGGCATTGCTCTTGGAATAATAAAGTTTAACGTCGCAGCAACTAATAGCGCGACAAAATAAAATGACAAACGTCTTAAAAAATAACCCATAACTCACACCTTACTCACCCAGATTGTTTCCCTGTTTCTGGATTCAGGTCGCTCCTAGCGAAATTTGGAACGAAAAATCCCCTGACGACTAGCGCCATACTTTCAATTGAGAGTGTGGGGATTTTTATAAGCGGCGTAAGAGGTTACGCCGCAAGGATTGAACGATTACTTATTTAACTGGTTTTAGGTCCAGTACATGAAGTAGACGCTCTGGAATACCAGCCCAAATGTTTGGACGGCCTTTTGGATTTTCTTCGTTCCACCAACCAGTGAAGCGAGTTGTGTTGTATTGGTACATGTAAGCACCAGACATCACAGGGATTGTCACTTGGTCTGCAGCGATGATTTGCTGGATACCGTGTGCAATGTCTAGCTGCTCGTTCTTATCAGCTGTTTTGTAGAAGCTGTTTAGAAGACCATCTAGCTTGTCGTTTTTGTAGAAGTGCATTGCGAAACGAGGCATACCATCACCAGATTGTAGTGATGAGTTGTAAGCACTGTTCCAGTACGTGTATGGATCCGCACCGTGGAAGTAGTTTGTGTATGCTACGTCGTATGTACCTTCAAGCATTGCTTGGTTGTAAACAGAGAAGTCAGGTGTACGAGCTTTTGCTTTAATACCGATTTCGTTTAGCTGTTCTACCGCTAGTTGAACTGTGTTGTTGAAGTCAGTCCAGCCGTTTGGCGATTGAATCATTAGTTCGAAAGACTTGCCTGATGGAGTGTCAACAAAACCATCTTTGTTTACATCTTTGAAGCCAGCGTCAGCAAGAAGCTTCTTCGCGCCTTCAGCGTTGTAAGTGTTGAAGCCTTTGTACTTGTCATGAGTTTTTTCATCAGACCAAGCTTCAAACGCGTAGCCAAGACCCGATGCGAAATCGTTTACAGTACCGCCACCGTAGAATGCGATGTCGATGATAGTTTGACGGTCAAGAGCCATAGAGAAAGCACGACGGAAGTCAACGTTGCTCAATGCTTCATGCTTCGCAGCATCAGGGTGCTTGAAGTTAACGATGAATGCCTGTGTACCTGCTGGCGGGTACCAGTAGTGGTGTTTAGGGCTAGCTGCTGCGTATGTACGATCGATATCTGGAACGAAAGAAGACGTCCAGTCCATTTCACTGTTTACAACTTTACCTAGGAATTGGTCGTTGTTCGCAATTTGTGGAACACGTAGACAGTCAACATCTAGGTTGTCTGCATCCCAGTAGTTCGGGTTTGCACACTGGATGTATAGCTGCGCTGTAAACGTATCGATTTCTGTAAATGGACCAGAACCTACCGGGTTCTCATTGGTAAACGTTGATGGATCTTTAACGTCTTTCCAGATGTGCTTAGGTACTACAGGTACTTTAGCAATCTCGTAAGGTACGTTTGAGTTTGCTTCTGTTAGTGTGAACTTAACTTGGTTGTCGTTCAGTTTTTCTACAGAAGTTACCCAAGAGTTGATACCAGATTGGTCAAGCTCTGGCTTCTCTTTTACAAGGTTGAAAGAAAAAACAACATCATCAGCAGAGAAAGTTTCTCCGTCTGACCATTTAACACCCTTACGAATGTCGAAAACAACGCTCATCAGATCATCTGACATCTTGAAGTTTTCAGCTAGACGGAACACTGGAGTGTTACCGTGCATTTCGTTAAATACTACTAGCGGCTCATACATGAAGTCAGTTGTAGTATGTAGGTTAGTAGCACCAAGGTACGGGTTAAAGTTACGTACGAATGTAGTGTACTCTTTCGGGTGAACGGTCAGTTCACTGCGTTCTGCAGCGGTTGCTACTGATGCAAAACCTGTTGTAGCAGTTGCAATAATTGCTGTTGCTATTGCTGTTTTTTTTATATTGGCAAGCATAGCTGTTCCTTACTATTTGCTTTCATTTCACTAATGGATTGAATGTTATCTGTCGCTAAATTGTTTAGTAGATACACACTCTGGTTAAAGGCCTACCTCTTCTTCGTTGCTCCAGATTCATCGTTGATTCTGAGAAGTGGTAAGAGTGGCCTGTAGGCCTTTGGCAGGAGTAAGAAAACACCTTATCGATGAATTAATCAAACTCGTTTCCCGTCAAAAATGTTAAAAACACACAACCCCACGTCATTAACGTCAAAATAGGTTGCTTTGGTGGTTTTTTGTACGCAATTGTTAAAGTGATGTGACTCGCATTTGGTTTTGAGGTTCTTGCAGGTTGTAAGTGGCCACTAACTTTAAAGGCTTTTTATTATAATGCCTTACCCTACGTTGGTATAATTGTAGATCTCGGTCACTTGCCAGTTTTACGTTAAATTTCCCTAGAAAATTAAATCTGCCGTTCTGTTGTGACTCGCTTCTCAAACTGCAACAAAGAGTCAGATAACGGTCAGATATGATTGAGAATAGAACGAAAAGTACTGACGGTTACCAGCACGCACTGTGAGTAATTAGCGTGAATTTCCCCTTGTTTAAAGGCGTAAAAAAAGTGCGTTGCAAGCGTTGGGATTCTACTTTTTGTGATTATTAGGCGTACAAAAAAGCCCACGCTAGGTGGGCTCCATTATTCAAAGTATCGTGATGTTGGTTCAGGGTTTAACTGGTCAGTAGTTTCTGAAGTTTATCCCTCAGCATCTCAATATGGGTTCTTTCTGGCGTCTGTTCTTTGCAGTGTTCCAGAATGAATTCGATTGAGCTCAGTACCGTTCGCCAGCGAGGCGTTTTCGGTAGGGTTTCTACGCGTAGGTATTTGTCTAGCGTTCGAGTTTGCAGCGTACTGCGGTCTAAGTAGACGCGCCACAAGCCACTCTTCTCGGCGAAAGCAAACTTGGTTTCACCAGTCACCGATTCCCAGTAGATGATGGCATTCGTCATCGCATCGACCAGTACCTCACGCATTAACTCTTGCTTGTTTTTACCTTCACCGGTTGCCTTGTCAGCAAGACGAGTAAATTCTCCGCCAAGCTCTTTCAGCTGCTGTAACTTATCTTTGTCGCCTTCAAAGGCATAACTAGAGAGAGCCTCAACCGCCGTTTCAAGGTTATTGATTCGGTTTGAGTTAACACCACCACCTACATTAAAGATATACATGGTGTCGAGCCCTGAGCCTTCAGGCAGCTTAAGGATGTCACTTGGTATGCGCTGACGTGTGTCATCTATATAGATATCAATGTCACCGCAGTAGTGGGCTTGTTCTACCTTAAGGTATTTAGGTGCAATGATCTCGTCAGCCATTGAGCGTTTGAGTTGCTCCTGTCCGCGTCTGAATAGCTTCGCTGCGGCTTCGTTGGCAAAACGAATGCGTTGGTCATCGCGAATACAGATGATGGCTTCAGGTGCCGATTCTAGCTGCTCCAATAAGCGGCCTTGAGTTTCTAGCAAGTTAGCTTCAACCATCGCTCTATGTTTGAGTTCGAGTTGCAGTTGATCGTTTTCAAGGCGTCTCTGTTCGGCTTTGCTTGCTGATAGATGTGCTGTAATTCGAGCCGCCAGTTCTTGTTTGTTGAACGGTTTAGACAAGTAGTCATTGGCACCCGCTTCGAAACCTCGAACACGGTCTTCTGCTTGGTTGAGTGCCGTTAGCATGATGATTGGCAACTGAGCATGGTCATATTGTTTACGCAGTGCTTCACAAACCTGATAGCCGCTCATTCCTGGCATCATTATGTCGAGCAGAAGCAGCTCTGGCTTCTCTTTCTCAATCAGTTCAATGGTTTCAGGGCCATCACATGCAGTACGTACTCGATAACCTTCTAACTTCAAGAAGCTGTCTAATACTCGCAGGTTAACCGGCTCATCATCGGCGATAACCAATAACGGGCCATCTGGGTTTTCACTGATAACACTGTTTTCTTGTTGGCTGTTATCAATTAAATCAGGCGCTTGGAAGTGAGAGTAGTGACCTGATTCGTTGTAACTGTCCAGCTCACCTTGAGTCGCTAGGGGCAGGGTAAAGCTAAACGTAGTGCCAAGCATTGGTTGGCTACTTACGTACAGTGAACCGCCCATTAGCTCGATCAACTGACGGCTGATCGATAGTCCAAGCCCTGCACCTTGGCGGTAGTTACTCGCATCTTGGCCTGCTTGAATCAATGGCTCAAAGATGTGCTCAAGGTACTCGGCCGGTATACCTTGGCCAGTATCGACAACTTGTACACGAATGTTGTCATCGATAACGCTGGCAGAGATAACAATTTTACCTTCTGAGGTGTACTTGATGGCATTGCCGACCAAGTTATACATCACTTGCTCAAGTCGTTGAGGATCCGATGAAACCAGACCTAAATCACTTGGGACTTGGTTAATAATACGGATTGGCTTATTGCCCAATAGGTGATGAGACAACTCTAGGACCAAGCTGGTGGCTGCCGACAAATCAACGGCTGATTTCTTAATATCTAAGCTGCCATAGCGCATCTTGTGATAATCAAGCAGATCATCAACCAAGGTCGCCAATCTCTGACCGCTATTGATGATGATATCCAACTGATATTTCTGATTAGCAGGAATAGGGCCGTTAGCTCCAGATATCAACGCTTCAGCGATACCCACCATGCCATGCAGTGGTGTTCTCAATTCATGTGAAGTAGTCGCTAAGAACTCATCTTTGAGTTTATTTGCCAGTTGTAACTCTTCGTTTTGCTTTTGAATGGTCTTAAGGTTGTCCTCAAGCTCATCGTTTTGGCTTTTGATGAGCTGCATTTTTTCACGAATAGATCGCTGCATTCTTTCGAAGCTCACCGCGAGTCGGCCTATCTCATCTTTGCGCTCGGTATTGATCATGGTTTCATCGAGATCACCCGCCGATACTTTTTCGGCAGCCCACGTCAGTTTAAGCAGTGGGGATGTGATGAAGTTAGACAGATAGTGCGATGCAACGACTACCAGAATGATCGCCGTTAGCATCACGATCACGAAGATCTTTTCTAACTGATGAATACGGGCAAACGCCTCTTTCTCTGGCAGCTCTACGACAAGAGCCCATGTTGCGTATTTCAGCTCAATTGGCGTATATGCCGCGATGATCGCTTGATCTAGGGTGTTGTCGAAGGTGCCAACCGCTGTTTCGCCAGCCAATGCTTTATCGACAACATCTAGGCTCAAGTTGATAGATTCTTGTGAATGAGCAAGGCTACGCGGCAGGTGATCATCACCTACAAGCAGCGTTTGAATATTCGAACTCTTGTTGAGATCCGCAATCAACTTAGTAATGCCGTTGATTGGTAGCCTAAACATCGCGTAACTGTGTAGGTAGCCTTGTTGAACGATAGGTGCGCCTAGCCATGCGGTCTGTTTGCCATTCTCGTCTTTAAAGTCAGAAACGATAACCGGCGTGTAATCTTCGTTAGATTTGCGTCGGTCGGTTACGTCTTTGGCTAGTCGTTGAAAGGTAATACCTAGGTTGGAGTCCTTGTATTTTCCTGTCAGCAGATTGGTGCCGTAATCGTCATTTTTAAAGACGGAATAAGCGACGTTACCGTTGATATCAACTAAGAGAATATCGTCAAAATCAGAGCGTTTAAGCAGTTCTAGGTAAGCATTATGGTAGCGCTTGTGGAGCAGGCGATAACGCTCGCTGCCAATAAAGCTGCTGGATTCAGGGAGGATCGACGTTTTGATTTGATCGCCAGAGCCTTGAATATAGCGCTGCTGTGCATTACTGCGTGCCTCGTCAATATCTAACCCCAATCGTTGAAATGCATTGATCAAACCATAAAATCGCCCGCCACTGGCATTGGCCAATTCTGAGCGAACAAAGCCCATCACTTGGGATTCTTGAGCTTGTAGGTAATCGACAATTTGCTGCTGCTTAGTATCACGAACCGAAACAAGGTGTGAGGTGCTTTGTTCCTGGAGATCCTGACTGTGCGATTGGAGGAAAAATATCGCGATAAGTGTCACAGGGGTAATACTGAGGACAAGAAATGCCAGCATTAGGGTATTTTGAAGGCGCTTAAACTTTTGCTTACGATAGAATCTAAACATAAATTGGGTACTACTTTCCTTTGATGTACTGCTAAAAGGGGCGAAAACAAGTACAGAGAATAGAATTAACGGGTTCCAATTTAACGAAATTAACGAGTTTTTTTACTTTGACAAGTAAGTGGTATTTAAAGCGTGTGCAAAAGCTCATTTTTATAGAGTTTTGACAAAAATATGAACAGACAGCGCAGATAATGACCCTGCGCTGTGCTAGAGAGGTTATTTGTTTGCGTGATAGATCGCGAATTTAGTGGTCTTATTTAGAGTCGCGCATTTTCCAAACGCTTGTTCAATAATTGGAATGTATTTTAAGAAACTATTCGCAACAATAATCATCTCACCAGAACGCTTCAAATGCTTAGGAGCCTGAGAAAGTAAGGTCTCAGTCGCGCTGTAGCTAGTGTCTAAACCTGAATGGAATGGTGGGTTACTGATGATGAACTGATAGTCTTCTGCAGTATCAGAATAGACATCGGATGCGAAGACTTTACCCGTTAAACCATTCGCTTCTAGCGTTGCTTGGCTTGATGCCACGGCAAATGCACTGATGTCGCACATTTCTAGCTCGATATCAGGATTACGAGATGCCATGACCGCGCCTAAGACGCCTGCACCACAACCAAAATCCAGTACCTTGCCTTTTAGTTTTGGCAGAGTATCCAACAGAAGTTGGCTACCGACATCGAATTGACCGTGACTGAAGACGCCAGGAAGGCTTTTTACCGTCAGAGGTTGTTCATCAATGTTAACCGTGTAGGTCTTAAACCAGTCTTGCAGGTTGAACGCTTGTGGTTGATCGAAGCATTGACCCCAGTAGAAAGAGCAACGACGCGCTGAATCGTATTTAACAACTTTGCCGTAAGGAGCAAACATCTTCTCGATGCTTTTCACGCCTGAACGGTTTTCACCAACCACGACGATCTCGGTATCTTTACCTAGCTTGGCAAATAGCATCGCCAACAGAAATTCCGCTTCTGCTTTGGCTTTTGGCCAGTACAGCATCACTAAGTCGGCTTTGGTCTCTTCGGTAAACTCAGCCCCGTAAAAACGTTGGATGGTGTTGCAACCCTCCAGTTGACGGTAGTAGCTGTAATTAGAAGTAAACACAGAGACAGATTCACAATGCTTCGCTAACTCAACAGGGAACAAGTCTTCTGCCTCACCGGCAACTAAAACATGTTTGCCTTCAAAGTAGGCGAGTTGGCGTTGAGCAATCTGGCTTGGGGCAATATAAGCTGACATAGGACACTCTGTTGAATCGTTAGCAAAAAATGAGGGCGGATTTTCGCATAATCCGCCCAAAGCTTGAAGTGTTTAATACTCGTTCGCCAATCAAGTTGACGTCAAGTTCGTTAACTCTTGTCTTGCTGGTTTAAAAAGTCCTTAAACTCTTCATCGTAGATGTTGAATAGGACAATGGTAATCGCAAAAATCAATGGTCCGTAGATAAGACCAATTAGGCCAAACAGTTGAATACCACCCAATAGTGAGAAGAAGATCATCAGGGTATTCATGCCTGCACTGCCTTGCATCAGCAGCGGACGTAGCAGGTTATCAATTGAACCAACAATCGCTACACAGTAAACCGTTAGGAAAATCGCCCACGTGGTATCACCAGTTAGGAACAAGTAGGTTGCTGCTGGGATCCAGATTAATGCAGTACCCACTACTGGGATGAAAGAGGCAAAGCCCATCATTGTGCCCCAGAATAGACCTGGGAAACCAGCAATCCACATACCTAAACCGCCGGCAAAACCTTGTGCGATTGCGGTTAAGAATGAGCCCATTACTGCTGATTTAGATACTTGCTCTATCTCTGTTAGAAGTTTGTCTTCTTGGCTACGAGACAGCGGCAGAATATGACGAACCACACTGATGATTTTGTCGTGATCTCTTAATAAGAAGAACAAAACGAACAACATCAAGAAGAAATCCATCAAGAAATTGGTCGCGTCACCTAAGATTTTCGCACTGATACCAACTAGCTTAGAACCAAAGCTGGTCGCAAACTCACCGACTTTTTGTGCGATGGCTTGGGGCTCAATGTTGTCGAAAGGCAGGTAGTTATTCACAAATGACAGCGCTTTGACCACTAACGGGTGAGCAAACAGAGTCTGAATGCCACCGTGGGTCACCCATTGGTAAGTATTCTGAGAGAACAGAGAACCTTGCTGAACAATTGCTGCGAATACTGCCAATAAAGGGATAACAATAATGAAAGTCAGAATCACACAAGACAGCAGAGAGACGATGTTTTCTTTATTCGGTAGCTTTTTTTCAAGCCACTCATGGATTGGGAACATCAATAGTGAAATGATAAAGGCCATCACGATAGAGTTAACGTATGGCTCGATAAGCAAGTAACAAGCATAAGCCGCCGCGAGTAGGGCGATGATGATCACCCAGTGGCTGGTATTGATTTTGAGTTTTTCTGACACGGTAATGGTCTCTATATTTGCGTTCTGAGTTTATAATGGCTGCAAAACAGAGAGTTAGCAATGAGGAGTTTTGATAATGGGATGCTGTAATAAAGATAAGAAATGCCAAGACGAAGAACAGCAAACAAAAAAAGAGATCCCTTGGTTCAGAATGTTCCTTGGTACCTTGATGTTGTTGGTTTTCCTTTTCTGGGAACGTTAATGCTTTTGGTTCAGCTTTAGCCTTAGTCGACGGCTAAATAAGCTGTCATATTTGTGGCTGTTGAGCGCGATATATAAAAAAGGGCTGCATTTAATGCAGCCCTAAATTCAATCGGTTAGCGACTTATAAAGTGCTTTCGATTATTTGCTTTCAGCAGCAATGATCGCAAGAGAGCGGTCAGCAGCTTCTAGTGTTGCATCAAGTTCTTTTGAACCATGAGCAAGAGAAGTAAAGCTTGCTTCGAATGCTGAAGGTGCAAGGTAAACACCGTGATCTAACATTAGGTGGAAGAAGCGCTTGAAGCGTTCTACATCACACTTAGTTACATCTTCGTAGCACGTCACAGTTTCTTGGTCAGTGAAGAAGAAACCAAACATGCCGCCAACTTGGTGAACTAGCATTGGGATGCCGTGCTTGTCAGCAAGTTGCTTGAAGCCTTTTGCCAACTGCTTAGTTTTTGAAGCTAGACGCTTTTCGTTGCCTTCTTCTCGTAGAAGGTTCAAACATGCGTAGCCAGCAGCCATTGCAACAGGGTTACCTGAAAGCGTACCCGCTTGGTAAACAGGGCCAGTTGGTGCGATGTATTGCATCACGTCTTTACGACCACCGAAAGCGCCCACAGGCATGCCGCCGCCGATCACTTTACCAAGACACGTTAGGTCTGGCTTGATGTTGTAGTAAGCCTGAGCGCAACCTTCAGCAACGCGGAAACCTGTCATTACTTCATCAAAGATTAGCAATGCACCTTCTTGGTCACAGATTTCACGTAGACCTTCGTGGAAGCCTTCTACAGGAGGGATACAGTTCATGTTACCCGCGACTGGCTCAACGATGATACAAGCGATCTCGCCTTTGTTTGCTGCAAAGATTTCACGTACTGAATCTAGGTTGTTGAATGTTGCCGTTAGTGTGAGCTTAGCAAAATCAGCCGGTACGCCAGGAGAGCTTGGTTGACCTAAAGTCAGCGCGCCAGAACCAGCTTTTACAAGTAGGCTGTCTGCGTGGCCGTGGTAGCAGCCTTCAAACTTAAGAATTTTGTCACGACCAGTGAAGCCACGAGCTAGACGAATCGCACTCATTGTTGCTTCTGTACCTGAGCTAACCATACGTAGCTGTTCCATTGATGGAACCATCTCAGAGACAAGTTCAGCCATTTTGATTTCAGTTTCGGTTGGAGCTCCGAAGCTAAGACCGCGTTGAGCTGCTGCAATCACAGCATCACGAATAACAGCGTGGTTGTGACCAAGGATCATTGGGCCCCAAGAGCCAACGTAATCGATATACGCTTTACCATCAGCATCAAAAATAAGTGGGCCATCAGCGCGTTCAACGAAGATTGGAGAACCACCTACGCCATTGAATGCACGAACTGGAGAGTTTACGCCACCAGGAATAGTTTGTTGTGCTTTTTCGTACAGCTCTGCTGATTTGGTCATTGATATATCCTCTTTTGACTGTCGGACCAATTGGCACGCATTGTACCTATCCCTAATCCAACTAGGAATGCTTTCGCCCAGATAATCACCCGAATCTGGTTGTTTTGTGTGGTTACACGTTTTAATTGTTAGATATTGGCGAGTTTACAGCAGTAAAAGGACCGATCCGGTGGTGAATACTTGAACGTTTCAGTCAGGTATTAGATAATCACCTGAATATAAGAAAATACTCAACAACACTGGTCTCGAATTAGATTTGTATCATGTTGTTTTTGACACAGGTAAGAGAGGTTGTCGTGAGCGAAGTAAATATCCCATTGTCTTTTTCTGATGCAGCAGCTACCCGCGTACAAACGCTAATTGCTGAAGAAGAAAACCCAGAACTAAAACTGCGTGTATACATTACAGGTGGTGGTTGTAGCGGTTTCCAATACGGCTTCACATTTGATGAAAAAGTAAATGATGGCGACACTACGATTGTAAACAGCGGTGTAACGCTGGTTGTTGACCCAATGAGCCTACAGTACTTAATGGGCGGCATGGTTGATTACACAGAAGGCCTAGAAGGCGCTCGTTTCTTTGTGAACAACCCGAACGCGACAACAACATGTGGTTGTGGTGCATCATTTAGCGTATAGCATGAGCTCAAAGCTGCATTAGCTGAAAGCCACACCAGAAGGTTGTAAACGCCGAACTTATGTTCGGCGTTTTTGTTTTTACTTAGTAACTTATTACTTTTCGTGCGACCTGAGGTCGTATGAAGCGTTGTTCACCGCTTAACGAGTGAACCATCTGTATCACCAGATGAACCTACGAGCCTGAATAAAGCAGCGGCTCGGACAATGTAACGAAACTTGGCCGTTGGGCTGAGTGGGAAAAGAATCGTGAGAGGACGTTCCTCCTGAAAACCACAATTCGGGTAAGTGCTAGGTAGTCAGTATGATGAACGTATGTGAATCCATTCAAGGTGCGTTATATGATGAAGCAGCGGAAGTGGTTAATACGCTGTGGCCAAAAGGCAATGAGAGTTGGAAAGAGGTTGGACAGTACTTTTTCGTGGTCGCCGTACTCTCCGCACTATAGTGGGCATCTAAGCTGACATTTTACGTAACATACGGAACAGGGTAAGCCTGTATCACTCCCTTTGGGAAAGCCTTTGTGGCCGATAGTGATGCAGGTATAGGAGGTCGGAAAAAGCGAAAGCTGCATTGTAATGATGCAGATACAGACTTATGTCTGATCACGAAAGTGAGCCCACTTCCGACTGGTCTCCCATTGCGAGAGAATTTGAAGAACTTTATTCAAGGAGAAAAGCAAATGGTGATCTCGAAAGAGATTAGTGCATCTTCTGACGGCGCTCAATGGCAGTCCATCGACTGGAAATCCGTTGAAGCACACGTATTGAAGCTTCAAATGCGTATCGCAAAAGCAACGAGAGAAAAGAAATACGGTAAGGTGAAGTCCTTACAGTGGCTCTTGACTCATTCTCGCTCAGCCAAGCTTCTTGCGGTTAAGCGAGTCTCTCAGAATAAAGGCAGTAAAACGTCTGGAATAGACGGTGTCACCTGGAACACAGATGTACGCCGTATGAAAGCAGTCAATCAACTGAGCCGCAAGGCTTACTCTGCAAAACCACTCAAACGTATCTACATCCCCAAAAAGAACGGTAAGCTCAGGCCATTGGGTATTCCATGCATGATTGATAGAGCGCAACAAGCCCTCCACCTTCTAGCATTAGAACCAGTGTCCGAAACGCTTGCCGACCTCAATAGCTATGGGTTTAGGCCAAATCGCAGTACGGCTGACGCCGTCAGTCAGTGTTTCAAATGTTTGGCTCTAAAGCGATCAGCGAAATGGGTTCTTGAGGGAGATATTAAGGCTTGCTTCGACAAAATCGGGCATCAATGGCTTATGGACAATATCACGGTAGATAAACGTATGTTAGAGCAATGGTTACAGTCTGGCTATGTGGATAAGGGTCTGTTCTATGATACCGATGAGGGTACACCTCAAGGTGGAATAATATCTCCAACCTTGATGCTAATGACTCTCGCGGGAATAGAGCAACAAATAAAATCTACAGCTCTGAAAATGGGTGCTAGGGCCAACTTTATTGGTTATGCGGATGATTTCGTGGTCACCTGCTCTTCAAAGGAAGTGCTAGTGAACGATATCAAACCGTTGATTGCTGACTTTCTGGCAGAAAGAGGGTTAACCCTCTCCGAAGAGAAAACGAAGGTCACTCATATTGATGATGGCTTTGACTTTCTGGGTTTCAATCACAGGAAGTACAAAGGGAAATTGCTCATTAAACCGAGCAAATCTAACACGCTGTTATTCCTTAGAAATCTACGTGAACTTATTAAAAAGCACGCAACCATCCCTGTTAACGATCTTATCAAGTTGATAAATCCGAAACTTAGAGGGTGGGCGAATTACTATCGCCACTGTGTTGCTAAACAAGTATTCGGGTATGTCGGCCACAAACTATTCCAAGCGTTATGGCACTGGGCAGTTAGACGTCATCCAACCAAGTCCAAAGACTGGGTTGTTCATAAGTATTTTCTCAATCGTAAAGGCCAGTGGCAATTTCACGGTTGGCAGAAAATCATGGAC